>JAURGL010000017.1 GCA_030833825.1 Vulcanococcus sp. SFB_649D_100_25
TTAATTCCTTTAATACCTTACTATTACAATTCCTTTACCGCCACTACCAGAACCAGGAGCAGCATCTCTAACACCGCCTGATCCTCCACCTCTATTTGCAGTAGCATTTCCTGAACCAGGAGAAGGTCCTCCGCCAGCAGTTCCACCGCCTGCTCGAGGGTGATCGTCTCGGCGGTGGTCCCCTCCGGCAGGGAGGCGTTCACCTTCCCCTGCTTCACGTAGAGGCCGTAGGGGCCATCGAACAGCTGGATCGCCTCATCGGCGCCGTCGGGGGTGCCGATCTCCTTGAGGGCCGTGCGTCCACCGCGGCCGCGCTTGGGCTGGGCCAACAGCTCGATGGCCCGCGACAAGCCCACCATCAGGACGTCGTCCTCGGCCTTGAGGGAGCGGTAGTCCTTCTCGCCCTTGCCCTTGTGGTGCACCACATAGGGACCGAAACGTCCCAGACCCGCCTCGATCCTTCCGCCATCGGGGTGATCGCCGAGTTGACGCGGCAGGCGCAGCAGGCCGAGGGCATCCTCGAGGCTGAGGTCTTCCGGTTTGACGCCCTTCGGCAGGGAGGCGCGTTTGGGCTTGGGGTTCTCATCGCTGACCTGGCCCCGCTGCACGTAGGGCCCGTATTGGCCGAACAGCAGGTACACCAGATCCCCGGTTTCCGGGTCTTCTCCCAGGGATTCCGGGCCATCAGCCTTCTGCTTGAGGATCAGCTCCGCCTTGTCGGCATCGAGGTCGGCTGGGGTGATCTCGTTGGGCAAGGTGGCTTTGAGGAGTTCCTCACTGCCGTCGTCGGCCACCCGCTTGGTCTCCAGGTAGGCGCCGAAGCGGCCGATGCGCACCACGCAGGGGAGCCCCTCCAGTTCGATCGTGCGCGACGCGGTGGGGTCGATGTCGCCCTCCCTCTGCTGCACCTGGGTCTCAAGGCCCTGATCGCCTTTGTAGAAGCTCTCGAGGTAGGGCAACCACTGCACCTTGCCGGTGGAGATCTCATCGAGCGTGCCCTCCATCCGCGCCGTGAAACTGGTGTCCACCAGATCGGGGAAGTGCTCCTCCAGCAGGGCTGTCACGGCGAAGGCCGTGAAGCTGGGGGTCAGGGCGTTGTTCTGCAGCGTGGCGTAGCCGCGATCGACGATCGTCCCGATGATCGAGGCGTAGGTGGACGGGCGGCCGATGCCCTCCTTCTCCAGCATCTTCACCAGGGCCGCTTCGCTGTAGCGGGCAGGAGGTTGGGTCTGGTGCCCGAGGGCCTCCACTTCCTTGCAGCTGGGGCTGTCCCCGGTTTTGAGCGAGGGCAGCAGCACCTCCTGACCCTCCAGAGCGGCATCCGGGTCGTCACTGCCCTCCACATAGGCCCGGAAGAAGCCGGGGAAATCAATCCGCTTGCCGTTGGCCCGGAAGGAGGCCGGACCGAGGCTGCCGCCATCGACATCCAGCTCAACGCTGAGCATCGTGAGCCGCGCTTCAGCCATCTGGGAGGCGACGGTGCGCTTCCAGATCAGCTCATACAAGGCCAGATCGCGGCCATCGAGCCCCGTGGCGGAGGGGTCACGGAAGCTTTCCCCCGCAGGACGAATCGCCTCGTGGGCCTCCTGGGCGGCGCTGGCCTTGGCCGAGAACTGGCGCGCCGACGGGCTCAGGTAGTCCTTGCCGTATTTGTCCGCCACGCAGTTGCGGGCGGCATTGATCGCCTGGTCGCTGAGGTGCACCGAATCGGTGCGCATGTACGTGATGAAACCGCGCTCGTAGAGCCCCTGGGCCGTACGCATCGTTTCCCGGGCCGAGAGCCGCAGCTTGCGGTTGGCCTCCTGCTGCAGGGTGCTGGTGGTGAACGGCGCCACCGGCTTGCGGGTGGTGGGCTTCTCCTCCACCGATCCCACCCGCCAGGGGGCTGAAAGAACGCTCTCCCTGAGGGAGCGGGCCTCCGCTTCGCTGAGCAGGCGGACCTTGCTGCCGGGCTTCAGGCCCCCGGTGCTCTCATCGAAATCGGAGCCACCGGCGATCCGCTCACCCTTGAGATGGGTGAGCTTGGCGTCAAAGCCGCTCGAACCCTGGGCGAGCTGGGCCTTGAGATCCCAGTAGCTCCCGCTCTTGAAGGCCCGCCGTGCTCGTTCGCGCTGCACCAGCAGGCGCACCGCCACTGACTGAACGCGGCCGGCACTCAGGCCCCAGGCCACCTTCTTCCAGAGCAGCGGCGAGAGGGTGTAGCCCACCAGACGATCAAGGATCCGCCTGGTCTCCTGGGCATGCACCAGCTCCATGTCGAGCTCACGGGTCTGCTCGAGGGCGCGGCCGATCGCCTCCTTGGTGATCTCGTGAAACACCATCCGCTTCACCGGGACCTTCGGGTTCAGCAGCTGCAGCAGGTGCCAGCTGATCGATTCCCCTTCCCGGTCTTCGTCCGTCGCCAGCAGCAGCTGGTCAGCCCCCTTGAGGGCGTCTTTGAGTTCCTTCACCACCTTCTTCTTGTCCTTCGGCACCACGTAGAGCGGTTCGAAGTTGTTGGTGGTGTTGACGCCGAGGTTGGCCCACTTCTCCCCCTTGTGGGCCGCCGGAATCTCACTGGCGTTGTTGGGGAGGTCGCGCACGTGGCCCATCGAGGCCTCCACCTTGAAGTCCTTGGGAAGGAACCCGCGGATGGTGCGGGCCTTGGTGGGGCTCTCAACGATGACGAGGGTGTGCGCCACAGGCAGGCGGTGAACCGCTTCCTTCTTTATCGCATCGGCGGTCAAGCCCCGCCTCCCCCGATCCAGATTCCGCCGTAAGCGCCGCTACAGTCCTCCCCAACGGGCGTCCCCTGATCCAGCTGTGCTCTCTCTTCTGGCCGCCGCCGACACCGTTGCAGCAGCGGCAGCTCCAGCGGTGAGTGCCATCACCTCCCTCCAGCTGAACGCTGCGGCGATCGCACCGGAGGGTGCGGTGCTCCTGGCGATGCTGGCCTGCCTGCTGGTGGACCTGGCTGGTGAACAGGCTGCGGCGCGCTGGGTTCCCATCTTTTCGTATATCGGCCTGGGGGCTGCCCTGGGTCTGCTGGCCCTCCAGTGGGATGCCGCTCCGCTGGAGCCCTCCTTCCTGGGTGCCTTTCTGGCGGACAACCTCGCCATCGCCTTCCGGGCGGTGGTCGCCGCGTCCACACTCCTGTCGCTCCTGATCAGCTGGCGGTACGTGGAGCGGGCCGGCACACCGGTGGGCGAATACGCCGCGATCCTGCTGGCCGCCACCCTGGGCGCCATGTTGCTCTGCGGCTCCACCGACCTGGTGAGCGTGTTCGTCTCGCTGGAAACCCTCTCGGTGGCCAGCTACCTGCTGTCGGGCTACATGAAGCGGGACGCCCGCAGCTCCGAAGCGGCCCTGAAATACCTGCTGGTGGGATCGGCGGCAGCTGCCGTCTTCCTCTATGGCGCCTCCCTCCTCTATGGACTGACCGGCGGCAGCACCAGCCTGGAGGCGGTGGGCGTCGCCCTGCAGACGAGCGAATCCCCGATCGCGGCCCTCGCTCTGGTCTTCGTTCTGGCCACGGTGGCCTTCAAGATCGCCGCCGTTCCCTTCCACCAGTGGACACCGGACGTTTACGAAGGGTCCCCCACACCTGTTGTGGCGTTTCTTTCCGTTGGATCAAAGGCCGCGGGTTTTGCCCTGGCACTGCGCATCCTTGTGGGCTGCTTCGAACCCTTCGAGGCCCAGTGGAAACTGCTGTTCACCGTGTTGGCGATCCTCAGCATGGTGCTGGGCAACGTGGTGGCCCTGGCGCAGACCTCGATGAAGCGGATGCTCGCCTACAGCTCCATCGGGCAGGCCGGCTTCGTGATGATCGGTCTGGTGTGCGGCACCGAAGACGGCTACGCCGCGATGGTGCTCTACATGGCGGCCTACCTGTTCATGAACCTGGGGGCCTTCGCCTGCATCATCCTGTTCTCGCTGCGCACCGGCAGTGACCGGATCAGTGATTACGCCGGGCTGTATCAGAAGGATCCGCTGATCACCCTGGGACTGAGCCTCTGCCTGCTGTCCCTCGGTGGCATTCCGCCGATGCTGGGCTTCTTCGGCAAGATCTATCTCTTCTTCGCCGGATGGGCTGACGAGCAGTACCTGCTGGTGGTGGTGGGCCTGCTGACCTCCGTGATCTCGATCTACTACTACATCTCGGTGATCAAGATGATGGTGGTCAAAGAGCCCCAGGAAGCCTCGGATGTGGTCAAGGCCTATCCGGATGTGAACTGGAGCCTGGCTGGCCTGCAGCCCCTGCGTGCTGCCCTGATCTCCTGCGTGGTGGTCACCGCCGTCGGCGGGATCCTCTCCAACCCTCTGTTCAGCTGGGCCAGCGGTGCTGTGGCCGGCACGCCGATGCTCCAGAAAGCACTCGCCTCCGCATCCGCCCTTCCCATCGGCTGATGCAGAGACCAGCAGGAGAGCTGGTTGCGGAGCTGGAGCACATCCGCAAGACCTACGGGAGCGGGGACACCACGGTGGTGGCGCTCGACGACCTGAGCATGACGGTGCGCCGCGGTGAGTACGTCGCCGTGATGGGCACCTCCGGTTCGGGCAAAAGCACGGCCATGAACATCCTTGGCTGCCTGGATCGGCCCACCAGCGGGAGCTATCGCCTCAATGGCACCGCCGTGGAGCAGCTCAGCGACGACCAGCTCGCCGACCTGCGCAACCGTGAGCTGGGGTTTGTCTTCCAGCAGTTCCACCTGCTGCAGGAACTCACCGCCCTCGAGAACGTGATGCTGCCGATGGTGTACGCCAGCGTCTCAGCAGAAGACAGAAAACAGCGGGGGATTCAGGCGTTGCAGCGGGTGGGACTGGGGGATCGCCTGAACAACAAACCCAACCAACTCTCGGGAGGCCAGCAGCAGCGGGTGGCCCTGGCGAGGGCCCTGATCAACAAGCCCAATCTCCTGCTGGCGGATGAACCCACCGGAGCCCTCGATTCACGTACCACCGCTGAAGTGCTGGATCTCTTCGATGAACTCCACCACGATCAGGGGATGACGATCTTGCTGGTGACCCACGAGCACGATGTGGCGGCCCGCGCCGAGCGGGTCGTGCACTTCCACGATGGACGGCTTGTGGAGAGCGGCGCGGGCTCGCAGAACAAGACATAAATCGAGACCAGGGAAAGATCTAGCCGCCTGGGCTACGGAAGCGAGCCGGGAAACTCCTCAAACTTTCTCTCGGCACAGTCATGCCACCGACGAGACGGATAGCCCTGCTCTTGCGATCAAAAGGATCGCATCGAAATACAAAAGCCAGCCACGCTTGGCACAACACGAGCCAAGAAACCCAAAGGAAAACAGGACTATTTCGATACAACGAGCGAGGAAGTACCGCAGTTCCCAACTGAAACACCCTCAATCAGGGGTAGACATCCACTTAAAAGCCATCCAGGATTTGAATTCCGTCAAAGGTGCACGCCCATGCCAGACACGACGAGCAAAAGCGCGCCCTTCAAGTACTCCGACTACTACGACGCCTACAAAGCAGCTGCTTACTGGCGGGATGTTGACTCGGTGAATGGAATCAGCGTGAGCTCAGCAGGCGCAGCTCCTGGCCGAGCCGTTTGGAATACTTCAGGAACATATGGTGCGGGCGTGATCAGCGAGAGCATGGGATACGCCATGATGCTCGCAGCTCTTTATAATGACAAAACAACATTCGACCAGCTATCAGCCACCGTCCAGGCAACAATTAAGGGCAGTTCAACGGCGCTGATGCCATGGTATCTCAACGAGAGCCAAGCAAACAAATTCACGATCGCTGACGAGAACTCAGCAAGCGACGGGGACATCAATATCGCTCTTGCTTATATTTACGCAGACCAGGCAGCAAGCGCTTACGGCTGGGAAAGCACTACCTCAAACAACGAGCTTTATTACACCCTTGCAAAGAACTATATTACAGCGATTCGACAACATGACTTCTCCACAAATGACAGCGAGGCCAACAACCACATACTCCAAGATGGCTGGAAACAAGCGCTAAACGGCTTCAGTAGAGAGAACTGGCACCCCGACTACTCCGACCCACGCGCCTATCAGCTATTTGAGCTCTATGACACGGCAGGAGCATCATTCTGGGATCAAGCCCTTGACTACACATCTGAAGCTTGGAAAGCAGTCTTCAACTTTGGCGCCAACGATGCGGGGCGGTCAGAGAATCCCAACACCGGCACCATCGACGCCTCGAAGTATTATGTGAATATTTCGAACCCGACCTACGGAGCACTCAAAGCATCAGATCAATACACAAGATTCACATTCAACAGATACGGAGACACCTATAACGCTGACTCCAGTCGTCTACCAATGCGGATACTCAACTATATTAATGCAGAAGAAAATAACGGAAACAGCGCCATCACTGGCATAGCCAATGCCAACTTAAAAGCACTTAATGAGGCATTTGCAAATACCAATCACTGGTATCTTACAGATGTCAAGATTGCCCCTCACTACTTAACAGGGACCGGCTATACCCAGAACTTTTTCGCCGCCGGCCTTCTCGCTCTCGCAGGGAATAGCCATCTAAGCGATCCCGCAGGGACCTCAACAACTGTGGCCAACCTCAATACCGAGTTCGGCTCAAATGGCATCAATGGAACAAACGTCGCACCAACTGGTGGCTGGGCAATCGGCAATGGCCTCCAAGGCGATGATGTTTTCAACGATGCCCTCACCCTCTGGGGACTAACTGTTTATGAAGCTGGTAACACAGATCTTGGGCGCAGCGTAAATAGCATCATCAGCTCTGATCCCGTCACAGGCCTGATGCTCAGCGCACCCGTCAACAAGGATAGCCCAATTTTCAGTAATGACTATTTTTCAGCCCAACAGAGCTACAGCCCAAAAGCAGAGGCAATTCGAATCGCGGGACTCAATCGAAGTGAGGATGCATTTGGATTCAAGATCGGTGCAACGAACGACAAACACCCAAGAATCGAAACTTTTAGCAGTAGTCGCGAGAGCAATAAACTGATCAAGAGCATCAAACCTTTGATCTTTGATCGACGAACTGAAGAACTCTACGCATCATTTAGCAGCAGTGATTCACGCTTCAATGACCTCACTCCTTTCGCACAATTCATTCAACCACAGTCCAATCTGGAGAAAATCCAAGCCCATCTGATCCAAACCCATCTGATCTAAAGAGCTTGATGAGACCTTCGTTCCGGCCGCTCCAGGCTCTGCAGCAGCTGTCCCATCAGCAGAGCGACGGCATCGCGACTGCGGAGCTCTGAGCCGGGATCAAAGTCGCCCGGATCCACCGCAACCCAACCAGCGGCCGCAGGCCTGCGCAATTCGAAGTGCAGATGGGGGCCCGTGCTCAGACCGGTGCTGCCCACACGGCCCAGGACCTCCCCCTGCAGCACCCGATCACCGGCCCTGACATAGAGCTCGGAGAGATGCCCGTAGAGGGTGCGGCGCTTGGGATGGTCGTGCTCCACCTCCACCGCCAGGCCATAGCCGCCCGCCAGGCCACTGCTCACGACGCGTCCGGCGAGGGCAGCCACCACCGGGGTGCCTTCCGGTGCCGCCAGGTCCTCCCCGGCGTGGAGGCGCCAGGCCCCCAGCAGTGGGTGAAGGCGCCAGCCAAAGCCGCTGGTGTTGAAGGCGGCTCCAATCACCGGGAGCAACAACTGGCGATTCCCGTTGCCGATCACGGGGGCAGGACGGGGGGTGACCCGAAACACGCTGGCGAGATTGAACGTGCCGCCATAGCCCGAGAGCAGGGCTGACACCGGGACCGTCAGCGGGGGACGAGGCATGCCAGCGGCATCGCCCATGCCGCCACCGCGTCTGAGGCCCCAGCGCAGCGCAATCCCACCCTTGCACTCCTGCGCCGAGAGCGCCCCAGTGCGGCAACCTCTCTGGAAGGCCCCCACATCCAGGGGTTGGAAACTGGCCCCACCAGATCGCATCAGGCTGCGCTCCGAGGGGGTCACCACCCCATCACGCACCAGATCATCGAGGGACTGATCGAAGCGCTTCGGTGGGGGCACGCTGCGCAGCTGCTCGGGAGTCGGGCGCAGCGGTTCAGCGGCACTGCGAACTGCTGGAAGCGGCGGGGCGATCGGAGCGGGGCTCTCGGATGGAGTGGCCGAGACCTGGGCCCAAGCCAGCCCTCCCCCCAGCAGAGCCGGCAGGGCAGCCATCAGGCTCAAGGGCTCAGGGCGAGGCAAGGGGGCGCATCACAAAACGCCCCAAACTCTAGAAACGCCGCTGCAGCAGAGCCACGGCAGGTCCGCGTCGCAAGCGCAGGCCTCCCTCCACCGAGAGGCCATCGACGTTCCAACGCTCGCCGTCGTGCTCCACCCACTCAGGCCGCCAAAGGCGCTGCTCCGCCTGGCGGCGCACCAACTCAGGCTGGTGCGCGGCGGCCACAGCCCATTCCAAGCCCGCCAGCACCCGGACGATCAGGCGATCGGGGCGCAACACCCCCCCATCCCGTCCCTGCAGGGCCTCCAGGAGATTGATCGAGCCGGGAGGGCCCCCATTGCGGCCGTTGAGCCCCAGACCCACCTGGGCCGAGCGCACCACAGGGCCACGCCACCGCAGCCGTGGCAGCAAACCAGCCAACTTGCGTCCATCCAGCAGGACGTCGTTGGGCCATTTGATCTGGGGAGTCAGCCCCAAGGCCTCCAGCTGCAGGACCAGCCCCACCGACGCCGCCAAGGCCAGCGAAGCGGAACCCTCTGGCTGCTGGGGCCAGGGCAGCAGGGCACTCAACCAGACCCCGCCAGCAGGGGACTCCCAGGTCCTCCCCTGCTGGCCATGGCCGTGGCGCTGACGCCGGGAGACCACCAGACGAGCCGACTGGTGATCGGGCTCCTGCTGCAGCCATCGTTCCAGTTCCAGTTCCGTGCTCCCGCAGACGGGCAGCACGCGCAGTCGCCAGGGGAGCGGATGGTCCCGCGGCTGCCGGCGCAGCTGGGCCGCCAGCGCCGCGGCGGTTACAGGCCGCTCAGCCACTGCCCGATGCGCACCGCCGCATCCTCCAGGGCCTGCGAGGGCTGCACCAAGGCAAGCCGCGCATAGCCCTCTCCAGCGCTGCCAAAGCCATTACCCGGGGTGAGGCATACCCCCGTGCCCTCCAGGAGCTGGCCGCAAAACTGCTCTGAACTCCAACCGCGGGCCCGGGCGGCAGGGGGTACCTGCAGCCAGAGGTAGAGGGCCATGGATGGCAGATCGACCGGCCAGCCGGCGGCACCCAGGGCAGCTGCCATGCGGTCACGGCGTTCCCGGTAGATGGGCTTCAGGCGCTCCGGCCAATCGCCGGCCTGCTCCATGGCCGCAATCGCTCCCGCCTGGAGGGCGACGGACTGGTTGAAATCCACCACGCCTTTGAGCTGACGCAGCGCTGTGATCAGCGGCTCTGCGCCAATGGCAAAGGCCATCCGATAACCGCCAAGGCACCAGCCCTTGGAGAAGGAGAAAAACTCAATCCCGCATTGGCGCCACAGGGGTGAGCGCAGCAGAGCCGGCGCTTCCCCGTCGAGGGCCAGATCCACATAGGGGTTGTCATGGGCAAACACAAGGCCATGGCGCACCGCCCGCTCTGCCGCCGCATCGACCCAGGCCTGCTGCCCGGTGGTGGCGGTGGGGTTATGGGGGAAACCCAGCACCATCAACTTGAGGGCGTCCCATTGCGACGGGCTGAGCTGATCAAAGTCCGGGCAAAAACCCTGATCGGCCTGCAGACGCAAGAAGCGTGGCTGGGCCGAAGCCAACTGCAATCCGCCGAGATGGGAGGGGTAAAAGGGATCCAGCAGCAGGGCCTGATCCCCCGGATTCAGCACCGCCAGAGGGAGGTGCGCCGTGCCCTCCTGGGAGCCGACCAGAAACAGCACTTCGCTCTGGGGATCGACGGCGACCCCGAAGCGGCGCTCCGCCCAGGCAGCGACCGCCTCCCGGAACGGTGCCGTGGCGCCATGGAGGCAATAGGCCGCACTGGCGGGCTCGAACAGCTGCTCACGCATCACCTCCAGGGCGATGGCTGGAGGCTGAAGATCCGTGGAGCCCAGGGACAAATCCAGCAGCGGATGAATTCCCGATGCCGCGCTGCGGGACCTGTAGGCGAGCTTGCGTTGGTCGTTGCGGGCAAAGACGCCGCTACCGAGGCCTCGAACCCTTTCGGAGATCGAAAACGGATCAGAGGTTGGCATCCAGGAATGCCTTGAGCTGCGGCTTGGCCAGGGCACCTTCGTGGCGGGCGATCTCTTCTCCGTTCTTGAACAGGATCAGAGCCGGCAGCCCCTGAACCTGCATCCGATCGCGGCTTTCAGGATTGGGGTCCGCCTCCAGCTTCCCAACGACCAGACGCCCGGCGTAGTCGCTGGCGGCCCAGTCCATCATCGGGGCCATCAGACGGCAGGGGCCGCACCAGGGGGCCCAGACATCGACGAGCACAGGGGTCGAGCACTCCAGCACCTCGGCCTGGAAGTTGGCATCGGTGAGCTGGAGAACGGACACGGCTGCAGTCATCGTTCTGGCGATTGTATGGATGGTTAGGGGTGGTGGTCAGAGCTTGTCGATGGATCGCTTGAGCTCCTCCAGCTCGGGATCCACCTCGCTCACCTGCACGGGCTGAACGACATCGCTGCCGGCCGGCAGCGATCCCGCCGCGGCGGTACCGGTCAATTTGCCTTTGAGGGCCTCCAGTTCGGCATCCACCTCAGGGGCACCCTCCAAGGCGGCGAACTGGCTCTCCAGATCAGCCCCCGCCAGCTCAGCAGCCGCCTGGCTGCGGGCCTCGAGCGCCTCCACCTTCTCCTCCATCCGCTCAAAGGCGGCCATGGAGCTGTTGGTGCCGAGGTTCCCCACGGCGCTCTGCAGCTGCTCCTGCGCCTGGGCGGCCTGGGCCCGGGCCTTGAGCATGTCTTTCTTGGTCTTGGCCTCAGCGATCTTGCTTTCGAGCTTCACCAGGCTCTGCTTGAGCTGCTCCACCTGGCCGGCCTGTCCCTGGAGTTGGGTCTGCAGGGCGGTCGCGGTGTCCTGGCAGGTCTTGCGCCGGCCCAGCGCTTCGCGGGCCAAGTCCTCCTCTCCCTTCTTCAGGGCCAGCTCGGCGCGCTCGTACCAGGTTTTGGCCTGGGCATCGGCCTGCTCGGCCTGGTTTTGAATCCGCTTCTGACTGGCGATCGCCGTCGCCACGGCCTGACGCAGCTTCACCAAATCGGCCTGCATATCTGCGACCGATTGATCCAGGATCTTGGCTGGATCCTCCATGGCTCCCACCACGGCATTGGCGTTCGCACGCACCAGGCGGCTGAGACGATCAAAAAAGCCCATGGTTCATGGAGGGGGCAGGGGCCGAGGCTAACCAGGGCTCGCGGCCTCAGCACAGCGGAATTGCCGCACCTCCCTTAGCGTCCCGCCATGGCGATCGCCCCCCGCAATCAAACCCGCCGCCAGGGGGAGGTGAACCTGCTGGTGCCACCACCGCGCCCTCCGGTCCAGGCACTGGCGGGCTGCTTGAACCAGTTGGAGCAGCAATGGCAGGGGGACGCAAGCCTGGCGGCCCTCTGGCAGGCCTGGCCGAAGATCGCAGGGCCGCAACTCGCTCCCCACTGCCGCCCGCTTCGGTTTCACGCCGGCCGGCTCGTGGTGGGGGCTCACCACCCCCAGTGGTTGCAGGCACTGCGCTTCAACAAGCACCAATTGATGGGTGCGCTGCGGGGGGCAGGCTTTGCGCTGAAGGATCTCCAGTTCGAGCAGCACAACGCCCCGGTTTTACCGCCCGCCGGCAGTGCCGTAGAGGCCGAGGTGTGGTCCCATCACCCCAGCCGGGTTGATGTCTTCGGGATGAGCCCCTGTCCCCGCTGCCAGCGTCCTTCCCCCGCCGGTGAACTGCAGCGCTGGGGCCATTGCAGCTTCTGCGAGCGCGACCAGATGGATGACGGGGTGGCGATGGGGACCCCGAGCAGCGAGGCCGCCGAACCTCAGTAACGCTCTGGGCGGGGGTCCTGCCAATCGGCACGGCTGCCGCTCCGGCGGGACCAGTCGCGAGCCCACTGGTCGAGATCCTTGCGTTGCACACGCCAGAGCCGGTAGAGACCGGTGCTGTGCAAAAGGCGATGGGGCAGCCCACTCCACTGGGGCAGCTCCGCGGTGGACGCATCAATCACCATCAGGACCGTGTTGGCGTCATCGGGTGCAGAAGGCTCCTGTCCACGGCGCCGCTCGTGGGCCAAACGGTCATTGAGATTGATCGGGCCGCTGGGCTCAATCCCCTCGTAGATCACCACTTGACGCGCATAGAAATGGAGAGAGGGCTTGAGGATGCCCACCATCGCCAGGGGCTCATCGCTCTGGCGGCGTTCGACAACGGCGCTCGCCATGCGACGCACCGGCAAGTGCCGCTGCTGATCCCCCAGGGTGACCATGGGCAACAGGGCGGTCAGCACAAAGGCGACCACACCGAGCTGCTGGGCGAGCAGCCAAGCCGCTGACCAGAACGGCCGACAAGCCCAGAGCAGCAGAGCCGCGGCCAGGCCGAGGCTGAAGCAGAGCGATCCCTGCTCCAGGGCCCGACTCGCCAGGAGGGCTGGTCCAAGCCCAGGCATCTCCGGGGTCACGATCAGAGGGACCCAGAGCGGGCCTGCCGCCAGACCCACCGCCAGGGTGGCCAGGGGCAACAGGGTGAGGGCCTTGAGGCTGGTGCCCCAGGGCCCTCCCCGCAGGTTCTGAGCCGCCAGGGCAATCAGCAGCCCCGCTGCCGGAGTCGCTGGAATCCAGTAACTGGGCAGTTTGGTGGCCGCCGCGGTGAAAAAAACAAACACCGACAGCAACCAGCAGGCAGCAAAGCGCTGCAGGGACAGTTCGGGGGCGGGTGCTTTCCAGCGCAATCCATCCCAGAGCCCCGCCAGGAGCAAGGGGGTGAAGGGCAGGGAAGCCACCACCAGAACAGGGAGGAAAAACCACCAGGGCTGCAGGTGGTTGTTCACCACCCCGGTGAAGCGCTGCAGGTTGTGGTAGCCAAAAAAGCTGTCCCAGTAGGGCTTCCCCTCCACCAGCAGCTCAAGGCCGTACCAGGGCAACGCGACCGCTGCGGTCAGGCCCAGGCCTTGGAAGGGTCGAAGGCGCGCCCAGAGGCGCGGCCAGTCGCTCTGAAGGGTTGCGAAGACAGCGGTGGTCAGGCCAGCCAGCACCACCGCCACAGGCCCCTTGGCCAGTACGGCCAAACCAAGGACAGCCCAAGGGAGCCACCAACGCCCCTGGCCTGCGTAGCGCCTCCAGAACAGCAGCAGCGCCGTGGAGAGCAGGGCACTGAAGAGGGCATCACTGACGGCAATGCGGCTCCAGAGCAGCACCAAGGGCGAGAGGGCAAAGGCCAGGGCTGCCGAGATCGCCGTGATGGCCTGGCTCTCTCTGCGCTGGGGCAGGCGCAGCAGGGTGTCAGCGAGCAGGACCATCAAGGCAACGCTGCTCAGGGCCGAGGGGAGCCGTGCCGCCCAGGTGCCGAGGGGATCCCAGAGGGGCTGCGCGGGCAGGGCATAACCCAGGCCCATCAGCCAATAGACCAGGGGCGGCTTGTCGTAACGCGGCAGCCCATTGACCCGGGGGGTGAGCCAATCCCCGGTTTCCGCCATGGCCCGCGCCGATGCGGCAAACAGCGGGGGGGTCTCATCCACCAGCCCCGTGCTCCCGAGCTGCCAGACCAGCAACGCCAGGCCGGCGGCAGCCACCAGCAACAGCAGCCAGCGGCGGCGTCGAGCTTGATTCAACGGCGCCTGACCGACGGCGTAGCGGGTCACCTCAGACAAGCGCTTGGGGCCCGACCCTATCCCCCAGGCCTGCGTGGAGGTCTACAAACCCTGCTGAATCCAACGCTCGAGGCGCTCGGCGAAGACAGCGCGTGATGCCTCCTTCTCAACCCAGCTGCGGCATTGGCCGCGATCGATCTGATCAACCCGTGTGACGGCCTCCGCCAAGGCCTTGGGGTTATCAGGCTCCACCAACCAGCCGTTGCAGCCGGGTTGGACCAATTCCGCGGGCCCGCCCCGTCGATAGGCCACCACCGGGACCCCGCAGGCCATCGCCTCGACCACCACATTCCCGTAGGCCTCATTCCACTTAGGAGTGTTGAGGAGCGCTTCGCAGCGGCCCAACTGCAGCTGCAGCTGCTCGGTGGCCAGAAACCCCCGCCAATCCAGCGTCCCTGGCGGCACCGAGGCCTCCACAGCCGCGGCATAGGCGGGGTCTTCCACCAGTCCCCAGATCGCCAGCGGCCGGCCCAACTGGCTCGCCGCAGCGGCTGCATCCTCGAGGCCTTTCTCAGGGGCAACCCGACCCACCCAGCCGAGCAGCGGTTCCGGATCCAGGCAGAGCCCGTAGGCCGTGAGATCAAAGCCGTTCCCCACGACCACGGGGGGAGCCGTCAGGGCGAAATCGGCCGCCTGGGTAGCGGTGTGGAAGGCCAGGCGCCGCTGATCCCAGGCGGCCACCTCCGCAATCACCCCATCCATCGCGGCATTCACCGAACCCATGCTGACCAGATGGAAGAGCGGCAGCTCAAGGGTGGGGGTCAACCAGAACGGCATCCAGTCGTAGGCCAGGTTGAGCACGGCATCAAAGCCGCCACGGCCTGCCTGCTCCAAGACCACTCGCCAGAACTGGGGCAGAAGGCCATCGGCGGGCATCAACACATCGGCGTCACGGGCGGCGTGCTGACTGCTGAGCTGCGGACGCCCGGGACGCATCCACAACTCAGCCCCAGTGCAGGAGGGGCCCAGCGATGAGCCCTCCGCCGCGAGGACCGTGATCTGGTGGCCGCGATCCAACAGCCCGGACACCAGGCTGTTGAGCGTGATCTCCACACCGCCTCCTCGACCACTGCCCAGGGGACCGAGGGGCGTACTGACCACGAGCAGCCTCATGGGCCCGCCTCCGCAAGGGAGGCCTTCGGATGCCAGAGCTGATTGCGGCGGTTAATCAACACCACACTCACCAGGGCCAGGGCAGCGCCGAGCCACTGGAGCGGCCGCAATTGCTCCTGCAGCAGAACCACCCCGCAGAGCAGGGCAAACACCGGCGTCAGGAAGGTCAGCGAGGTGAAGCTGGTGAGGTCACCGCGGTTGGCGAACCAGAAAAACAGGCCATAGGCCAGGGCGCTTCCGAACACAGCGGCGTAGGCCATCAGCCCCCAATCCAGGCTGCTCCAGTGGGGCCAGAAGCCAGGGGCGCTGGGGTTCCAGAGGCTTTCGGTCGCCGATCCCAGCAGCAGCGGCACGGCCCCCAGGAGCATGTGCCAACCCGTCACGGCCACAGGATCGCTGTGGCGGCAGGCGTAGCGGCTGATCACCGTCCCTACGGCCATGGCCAGGGCCGCCGACAACATCCAGAGCTCGCCGTGGCTCCAGGCACGCTCACCCAAGGCCTCAGGTCCCATCAACCACCACTGCCTCAGCAGCGCCGATGGCAGCCCGAGGCAGAGGATGCCGAGCAACCCCACCAACAAGCCGATCCAACCGACCGGATTAATGGCCTCACCGAACAGGGTGCGGGCGAGCAAGGCCACCAGCAGCGGCTGGGAATCGATCAAGACCGACCCCAATCCCGCCCCTGTGCCAGCCAAGCCGCGGGCCAGTAAACCTTGAAAAGCGGTGGCGTCCACCAAGGCGAACAGGGCTATCCAGAGCCAATCGCGGGGATCGCAGCGCAAGGGCCTCCCCAACAGAGCAGCCGCCACCAGGACCAGCAGGCCCGCCGGCAGCAGGCGCAGCCAGGCCAGGGTGAGGGGCCCTGCCCCTTCCAGCAACGGCCTCATCGCTGCCATCGCGGTGCCCCAGAGGGCAAAGGGCAGCAGCATCGCCAGCCAGCGCAGATTCACCGGCCCCAGCCGCCCACAGGCTCCTTTTTAAGATCCAGCCACCACAAATGGTTTCCATGCCCTGGCCCTGGCGACGCAAGTCACGCCGCAAACTCGCGCGGATCGCCATCGAGGGGCCGATCGCTGCCGGGACCCGCAAGCGGGTTCTGAAGGCCTTGAAGGAGGTGGAGCAGCGGGAGTGTCCCGCCCTCCTGCTGCGCATCGACAGCCCCGGCGGCACCGTCGGGGACAGTCAGGAAATTCATGCCGCCCTGCTGCGCCTGCGCGCCAAGCAATGCAAGGTGGTGGCGAGTTTCGGCAACATCTCCGCCTCCGGCGGTGTCTACATCGGTGTGGCCGCAGACAAGATTGTGTCCAATCCGGGGACTATCACCGGATCGATCGGGGTGATCCTGCGGGGGAACAACCTGTCGCGGCTCCTGGAGCGGATCGGCATCCAGTTCGAAACCGTGAAGAGCGGCCTCTACAAGGACATCCTCTCGCCGGATCGGGCCCTTAGCGCTGGGGAGCGCCAACTGCTGCAGGAGCTGATCGATTCCAGCTACGGGCAATTTGTCGCCGCGGTGGCCGAGGGAAGACACCTGAGCGAAGAGGACGTGCGCCGCTTTGCCGATGGCCGTGTCTTCAGCGGAGCGCAGGCCCAAGCCCTCGGTCTGGTGGATGCATTGGGCGATGAGGAAACCGCCCGCCGCATGGCCTGTGAACTGGCGGGTCTCGATCTGGAGAAAACCAAGCCGATCACCTTTGGCAAGGAGAAAACCAAGTTCGGCGGGATCATCCCGGGTCGCTCCCTGTTCAACGGCGTCTCGGACTGGATCAAGCTGGAGTTCAACGCCGGCCAACCCCTCTGGCTGCACCGCCCATGAGCAGCACCCGTCAGCTCTACGCCCTGCGGGGCGCCACCACGGCCACAGACAACAGCCGCGAAGCGATCAGCGCGGCGGTGTCTGAACTATTGGATGACCTGGTGGCCCGCAACGGGCTGGAGGGACCTCAGATCCTCTCGCTGACGTTTTCTGTGACCGCTGATCTCGACGCCTGCTTCCCTGCCGCGATCGCCCGACACCGCCACGGCTGGGATGGGGTCGCCCTGCTCGATTGCCAGCAGATGGCCGTAGCGGGAGATCTCGAGCGCTGCATCCGCCTGCTGGCCCACGTCTGGTTGGAGCAGCCGCCACGCCACAGCTACCTGCGAGAGGCCGCCAAGCTCAGGCCCGACTTGGCCGCCGCGGGCCGCTGACGCAAGCCAGTCGCATCTGGTCACACCTGCCAGCATCCCGACCGCCCACTTCAGTCGCTTGGGGACAGGCAGCCCCTAAGAATGAGGCCAAGGCGAGATCCAACCCCAGATGGCACAACTGCAACGCTTGGCCGTCACCGCAGCAACCCTGCTCGGTGTGACAGGAGCTGTGCTCGGAGGAGCGGAGACCCTGAAACCAGGATCTGCGCGTGCCCAGGGGACACCGAGCATCCTTGAGTTCCGATGGGAAGACAACAAGGACTATCGAAAGCTCTACTACTTCACCACCAATACGGTGCGCGGGCAGCGGGCTGAATACTATTTTGTTCTCAAACCTAAGGATCGCAAAACTGCAATCCTGAAGTTGGCGATTGCAGTCCCCAAGAGTTTCGAAACGACGATCACTCCGAGCAACGTTCAGCTCTGCTACATGAAGGCGGGGAGCTTCACCAAGCGGACCCGCTGTGAGACGACCATCCCAGCCACAGTGGAAGTCACGCCGGATGGCCGCTCGATTGAGGTCTTCCCTGACACCCCGGTACCGGTGGGCAAAACCATCGGGGTATACATGAATGTGATCAACCCCCCCAGTGCTGGGATGTTCCAGTTCAACGCCCTGGCCCAGGCTCCCGGCGCCGTGCCGATCTCTGGCTACCTGGGCAGCTGGTTGATCCAGGTGGACGCCAGCGAATCCTTCTAGAAGAGCCGGGAGCCA
>JAURGL010000180.1 GCA_030833825.1 Vulcanococcus sp. SFB_649D_100_25
TCACCCAGGAAGCTGCGACCTTCCTCACCATTCACTGGGGCATCGAGGCTCGAGGTGGTGAGGGCCTGGCGCAGCAGGGAGTCGAGCTCATCGAGAGGCATATCCATCTCCTCGGCGATCTCTTTGCGGCTGGGCATCGCCCCGAGCTTGTGGGCGAGCTCCAGACTGACCTTGCGGATCGCGGTGAGGCGCTCCGACAGGTGAACCGGCAGGCGGATCGTGCGGGACTGGCAGGCGATGGCCCGGGTCATGCTCTGCCGAATCCACCAGAAGGCATAGGTGGAGAACTTGTATCCGCGGGTGGGATCGAACTTCTCAACGGCCCGCTCAAGACCGAGGGATCCTTCCTGAATCAGGTCAAGCAGCTCCAGACCCTTCCCTTGATATTTCTTGGCGACGCTGACAACCAAGCGCAGGTTGGCCTTCATCATGCGCTCTTTGGAGCGGCGGCCAACGCGAATTGTTTTCTTCTCTTTATCGCTGTATTGATCGCCTTTGTCTTCCTCCACAAGCCGCATCATGGCTTGCACCTGGTTGCCTAATTCGATCTCTTCAGCGGGCGTCAGAAGAGGAACACGGCCAATGGTGGAGAGATACCAGCTGATCGGGTCGCTTGTGCGCCTGCGACTGCTTCCGCTGGCTTGGCTAGTGGAGGCCGGCATAGGACTCCTCCTGAAACGTGGGTGAAATCTCCTACGAGATCGGCGAAAAAGAACGTGACTTCCGTAACGCTTCAGCTTTGGGATGCAAAACAATACAAATAATTTGAGACTCGTTTGTACGACAGGTCTCTGCGGATTTCCTAAAGAAATCAATGGGCTGATTGTGTGCCCCTCGCTGCAAGGATTTCGGCAATGTTGAGCGGTGTGGCGGCCCCTGCTCCGCCCATCTCGCTGGCCTGGACTCCGGCTTGGGCGTGAGCCAAGGCGGCGGCGGCCAGCAGGTCCCCCCTGGCGGCGGCCCCGATCGCTCGCGCCTGGGCGCCAATCCCAGCGGCATAGCCCGCCAGGACGTCCCCGAGGCCGGCGCGGGCGGACGCGCTGGCGGCTGAGCGGAGCTGCCAGATCTGCCCCCTGGGGTCAGAGACCAGGCTTCGGGCCCCTTTAAGGAGCACGCAGCACTGACTCTGGAGTGCTGCGGTGGCGGCGGCCTCCAAGGGCGGTAACCCCCTGAGATCGGGGAACAGGCGGGCGAATTCTCCGGGGTGGGGGGTGAGCCAGGTGGGGCCTTGGCGGCCCTGAAGCCAGGGCAGGGCTTCGCGTTGGGCCAGGCGGTTCAGGCCATCGGCATCCAGCAGGAGCAGGCCATTGAATCCCTGCAGTCGCTTCCAGATCTGGTCTTCGCTGGAGTCCAGGGCCGATCCAATGCCGGGCCCGAGCACCAGGGCGTCGATGCGCTCCAGGGCGGAGGCCGGCAGTTCCGAAAGGTGAAGGGTCCCATCGCCGCGGCTCCCAAGCCGCGCGGAGATCACCGTGTGGGGTTGCACGCTCCAGAGCCCATCGGCCACCGCCGCCGGGAGGGCTGCCCGCAGACTCCCGATCCCCGTGGCGCTGGCCCCCGCCAGGCAGAGCAGGGCAGCACCGCGATAGGCCTCGCTGCCGGCGATCACCAGGAGACGTCCGCGCTCATATTTCGAGGCAGCCGCTGGCGGCTGCGGCCAGGGGGCGCTCTCGATGTCCCGGGCCCCCAGGGCCAGGGGCTGCTGCGGCGGGAGCGTCTGCAGAAGAGGCGGCGCCAAAGCCAGATCAATCCGCTCGAGCCCTCCGACCCAGGCCAGGGCCGTGTCTTGAAGGAAGCCCTGCTTGAGCAGGCCAATGCTGAGGGTCAAGCTGGCGCAGGCGGCGACGCGCCCCAGCAGGACCCCTTGATCTGAACAGAGGCCGGTGGGGCCATCGATCGCAATCAGAGCTCCCGGGCAGAGCTGCTGGCGCTGCTCCAACAGCGTTTCAAGCGCCTCCCCGAGGGGCCGCCGTTGCCCGATGCCGAACAGGGCATCGATCCAAAGGGCAGGGTCACCGGGATCGGGGCTGCGGTTCAGCTCGGGGATGCCGAGCCAGAGGGCGTGGCGCCGGTGCGATTCGGTGAGCGGCTTGCGGCGCTCGAACGGGGACCAGATCCGTACGGCAATGCCGGCCAGGTGCAGCTCCCGGGCAATCACAAGGCCATCGCCGCCGTTATGGCCCGGGCCCACCAGGACCAGGGCGCCCCTGGATTGGAGCCTTGGGAGCCAGTCGGGTTGCATCAGGCGCCGGCTGATGGCCAGGGCCGCCTTCTCCATTAAGGCCTCCACCGGCATCCCGCTCTCGAAGAGGGCCTGCTCAAGCTGGGCCATCTGGCCGCCGCTCACCAGCAGGTGATCGGCATCGCGCGGGGGCCAGGAGGGCACGGACACGGAAGCGGGGCACCGGCAGTTCCAATATGGAGAGATCAGCCACCCTTGGCATTGGCTCGCTTTTCCGCTGTCCCCGTTGCTTCTGAGGCCTCCGTGGCGGCAACGCAGGCGGGGGCCGCGGCGATTGAACGCCTGCGCAGCTGGCC
>JAURGL010000181.1 GCA_030833825.1 Vulcanococcus sp. SFB_649D_100_25
TGGTGCAGGAAGGCTGCTTCGGCCTGATCAGAGGTGCGGAACTGTATGACCCCTCCCGTGGTTACAAGTTCAGTACCTATGCGTACTGGTGGATCCGCCAGGGGATCACGCGGGCGATTGCGGAGAAGAGCCGGACGATCCGGTTGCCGATCCACATCACCGAGACGCTGAACAAGCTGAAGAAAGGTCAGCGGGAACTGAGCCAGGACTTGGGGCGGACGCCGACGGTGACGGAGCTGGCGGAGTTTGTGGAGCTGCCGGAGGAGGAGGTGAAGGACCTGCTGTGCCGTGCGCGCCAGCCGGTGAGCTTGGAAACAAAGGTGGGTGACGGGGACGACACCGAGCTGCTGGATCTACTGGCGGCCGATGGGACGCAGCCCGGGGAGCTGGTGGATGGGGAGTGCCTGCGGATGGACATGCGGGATCTGCTGGATCAACTGCCGGACCTGCAGGGGCGTGTGCTGAAGATGCGCTACGGCATCGATTGCGAGGAGCCGATGAGCCTCAGCTCGATCGCCCGCGAACTGGAGATGAGCCGCGACCGCGCCCGCAGCCTCGAGCGCCGCGCCCACGAAGAACTGCGCCGACTCTCCAAAGGGATGGTGTCGTACCTGGCGGCTTAGAAGAACTGATCGAAGTTGTCGAAGTCGACGGCGCTGAAGTTCCCGCTCTCTACTTGCTGCATCAGGCGCTCCAGCTGCACCCAGAGGGCCCCGGCCGTCGCGATCGAGAGGATGAAGGCCACCAGTAGGGCCGCCCCGGCTGCGAACCCGAAGATCTGCAGGCTCCCGCCGATGAACAGGGTGATCCCCACCACGATTCCGGTGTAGGGCAGGTTGGTCTCGAAGCAACCAAGGGGCAGCAGCGGCAGCCGGTCCTGCTTCCAGCGATCGAGCTTGTCCTGCACCAGCTTCGCGAAGGTCAGCCCGCAGAGAATCCCCATGGCCAGACCGATCCCCGCCACCACGTAGGGCGGTTGGAACAGCGGGGCAAACTCCAGCAGGATCTCGTCGATATTGAGATCGCCGTAGTCCCCAGTCGCCAGATCCTGGGCGGCTTCGCTCAGGTTGATCGGGGCCAGGGACATCAGCTGCGTGCAGGTGGCGCCGACCCTAAGCCGCCAGCGGGTTCAGCCGGGTGAGCAGTTTGCCGGCCACGCGTCTGGGGGAGAAGGTGCGTCGCAGCAGCTCCATCAGGCCACGCAGGTCCCCGGTATCGAGCCGGTTATCGCGGATCAAGGTGAGCAGCAGGCGCTGGCGCAGGCTGCGGCCCTCTTCCCCCAGCAGCAGCTTCAGGCCCGCCCCGGCCACCGGCAGCAGATCGGTGGCGCTGCCCCCGTCGTCGTTTTCCACCACCTGCAGCAGGTTCTCCAGGCGGGTGAGCTGCAGGCGGCCGTCCCGATCGAACAGGACCTCCAGCAGCTTCTCGCGCATCTCGGCGGTGTCCCCCGCCAGCAGGCGCCGGGCCACGTAGGGGTAGGCCACGTTGATGATCCGGAAGCTGGGATCAAGGCGCATCGCCAGGCCCTCCTGGCTCACCACCGCCCGGATGATCAGGGCGAAGCGCGCCGGCACCCGGAACGGATAGGCGTACATCAACTCCGAGAAGCGATCGGTGATCGCCTTGAAGTTGAAGGACCCCACGTTCTCCCCCAAGGCGCCCCCCAGCACCTCTTCAAGGGCGGGAATGATCGGGGTCAGTTCTGTTTTGGGATTGAGAAACCCCAGGTCCACGAAGTCCTGGGCAAGCCCGCTGAAATCCCGGTTGATCAGGTGCACCACCGCCCCGGTGAGGGTCAGGCGATCGCTGTTGCTGATCGAATCCATCATCCCGAAGTCCACGTAGGCCACATGGCCCAGGGCTCCGGTTTTGCCCGGCAGGGCAAACAGATTGCCGGGGTGGGGATCGGCGTGGAAGTATCCGAACTCCAGCAGCTGCTGCAGCCCGGAGATCACCCCGGTGCGGATCAGCGAGGCGGGATCGAGCCGCTGGGCCTCCAGTTCCTGCCGTTGCTGCAGCTTGGTCCCATTGATCCAGCTGGTGGTCAGCACCCGCTCCCCCGAAAGGCTGCGGTCCACCCGCGGCACGATCACCGCCGGGTTGCTTTCGAACATGCGGGCAAAGCGCTCCGCGTTGTCGGCCTCCTTGCGGTAGTCGATCTCCTCGAACAGGGAGCGCCCGAACTCATCAATGATTTCCCCGAGGCCGAAGCCCAGGTTCAGGGGCAGCAGCGGGGCCGCCATCACCCCCAGCAAGCGGATCAACACCAGATCGCGCCGAAGCTGCTCCTCCAGGTAGGGCCGCTGCACCTTCACCGCCACCCAGGGCCCGCCGACGGGCTTGGCCTTGTAGACCTGCCCGAGGCTGGCGGCGGCCACGGGGTAGTCGGGGAATTCCTCAAACAGCTGCTCCACCGGTGCCCCGAGGTCGTCCTGGATCGTCTTCAGGGCGATCGCGTGGGGGAACGCCGGCAGGTTGTCCTGCAGCTGGGTG
>JAURGL010000182.1 GCA_030833825.1 Vulcanococcus sp. SFB_649D_100_25
TGATCACCAGCCCAAGCCGAGAGTTGCAGCGGGGTGATCGGATCCGGCTCGATGGACGGGGCGAGCTGGAAATCCAGGACATCCAAGCCACGAAACGGGACCGCTGGCGCCTGGTGATGGAGCGCCGCTGAACCGGCACCAACCGCTCACCTCGGCGACGAAAAACCCGAGGAACCCGGACCTACCAACTGCTAAGTTCCCTAGGCCGAAAGGCTTCTGAGGGCGATTAGCTCAGAGGTAGAGCACTACCTTGACACGGTAGGAGTCACTGGTTCGATTCCAGTATCGCCCACTTCCCCACGGGTCTAAACGCCCACCTGCGCGAGCGATGACGGCCGAGCAGAGCAGATCAGCGCAGACCGTTGTTCTCGGTTTGGGTCGATCGGGCCTTGGAGCGGCGCGGCTGCTGCGGAGGCAGGGACTGGACGTCCTGGTGCTGGACAGCGGGGACAGCCCGGAGCATCACCGCAAGGCAGAACTGCTGCGGCAGGAAGGGATCGCTGTCCTGCTGGGCCAGCCCCTGGCCATCTCCAGTTTTGATGCCCTGAACAGCCCGATCGAGCGGGTGATCGTCAGTCCCGGCATCCGCTGGGATCACCCCGCCCTTGCGGCCCTGAGGGAGCGGGGCATCCAGACCGACGGAGAGATCACCACGGCCTGGGAAGCCAGCCGCCCCGTCCCCTGGATTGGCATCACAGGGACGAACGGCAAAACCACGGTCACCCATCTGGTGGCCCACCTCTTGAAAGCGGGCGGGATCGATGCCCCGATGTGCGGGAACGTGGGGCACTCGGCCGCTGAACTGGCCCTGGAGCGCCTCGGGTCCCCTAAGGGTTTGCCCGCCTGGCTGGTGGTGGAACTGAGCAGCTACCAGATCGAATCAGCCCCAGCCCTGGCTCCGGAGATCGGCATCTGGACGACCCTCACCCCGGACCACCTGGAGCGCCACGGAACCCTCGAGAACTACCGGGCGATCAAGCGCAGCCTGCTTGAGCACTCCCGGGTGCGGGTCCTCAACGCTGATGATCCAGACCTCGCCAGCCGTGCCTCCAGCTGGGATCAGGCCCGCTGGGTCACCGCCGCCGATCCCGACCGAGCCCGGAGCCTGGGCATCGCCCCCTGGCTGTGGATCGATGGCGGCCAGGTGATGCATGCCGATGGCCCCCTGCTCGATGCAGCCGCCCTGGCCATGCCAGGTGCCCACAACCGCCAGAACATGCTGATGGCCGTCGCCGTTGGGCTAGAGCTGGGCCTCAGTGGCCCGGCCATGGAAGCGGCCCTGCGGGCCTTCCCTGGCGTTCCCCACCGCCTTGAGCTCATTCGTGAGCTGGCAGGCGTCCGCTGGATCAATGACAGCAAGGCCACCAATTACGACGCGGCCGAAGTCGCCCTGCGGGCTCTCGATGGCCCCCTGGTGGTGCTGGCGGGGGGCGAATCAAAGCAGGGGGATGCCAGCGGCTGGATCCAGGCCTTGGTGCAAAAAGCGGCGGCGGTGGTGTTGTTTGGTGCGGCCCAAGCGGAGTTTGAGCAGATGCTCTGCAGCGCCCAGTACGGGGGCGTGATCGAGCGCCATGGGGATCTCGCCGGGGCTGTCCTCAGCGCCCAGCAACTGAGCCAGGCCCATGCCTGCAAGGCCGTACTGCTTTCACCGGCCTGCGCCAGTTTTGATCAGTACAGCGACTTTGAAGCCCGAGGCGAGCATTTTCGTGCGCTGACGAACAATCTCCAGGCGGCATAGTCAACCCCTTTAAACTCCCTGCCATTGCTGATGGCGGCTATGGCCTACTGGCTGATGAAGTAGGTCTTTTCTGTGCCTATGAGGCTTTTCAAGACATAGCCTGCCGGCATTCAAACCTCGTTCAAACCCGTGCCAGCGATCGCGGAGAAAAGGAAGGTCCTGAACGGACGGGGGATAGTTGGCCGCTGGGCGACCGGATCAAGCAGCGGCAAGTTCTTCTATCGCGAGCTGGTTCCAGGAACGAAGCGATACCGCTATCGAGAACTGCCTGAAGCTCAAACGCTTGATGAGGCCGAAGCACAAGCAACAAATGCAGCAATTGAGCTGGCGTCCACCGAGCTGAAGCCGTCACCCAAGCAATCCGCTGATCCTCTGGGTCTGCTGGCCAGAGAAGAGCGCCTCACAAAGCAGCAGCTGAAGCTGGCGCGACTTGAGCAGAAGAGCAAACCCAGCGAAGAGATCGAGAAAGCAATCAAGGACTACGTCAGACAGCAGGCTCACCGCAGAGACACCGGCCAAATTGCTGACTCAACCTTCACCAACAAGCGGATCATCCTCACGATCCACGTACTGAACTACCTGAAATATGAAAAGGTCAGGACCACTCGACAGATCACAGCGACCACGTTCGACAACTACCTCACCTTCAGGTCCAGCACGACACGGATTGCGCAGCAGCGAGAGCTGTCAGTCCTAGGGGAGTG
>JAURGL010000183.1 GCA_030833825.1 Vulcanococcus sp. SFB_649D_100_25
GCGCTTGCGCAATGGCACCAAGCCTGGCCTGGTGCTGGTGGGATCCCACGTTCCCCTGGCCGATCAGCAATTGGAGTGCTTGCTCGAGGAGCCGCGCTGCCGTGGTGTGGAACTGAACGTGGCCCAGGTGGCCGCTGCGTCTCCGCCGTTGCTGCAGTCGCTGGAGCAGGCCTGGCGCGAACAGCTCCTGGAGCTGGTGCTGGCTGGTTTCACCCCGGTGCTGTTCACCAGCCGCGGCGAGCTGCACTGCGCTTCATCGCGGGAGCGGCGCGCGCTGGGGTTGGCCCTTGCGGCCCTGATGGCCCGACTTGCCGGCAGCCTCGCCCCGCAGCTGGGGTATCTGATCAGCAAAGGCGGCATTACGACCCACACCCTGCTGGAGCAGGGCCTGCAGGCCCCTTGGGTGGAGCTCCAGGGTCAGTTGTTTGCCGGCTTGTCTGTGGTGGTGACGCCCCAGGGGCTGCCAGTGGTCACCTTCCCCGGCAACCTGGGCGATTCCCAGGGCCTGCGGCAGGCTTACCGGCTCATGCAGCAGGCCTGAGCCGGTTGCTGGCTTCTGCAACCAGGCCGCCGCTGAGCACCAGAGCCAGGGCCAGCAGGCTGTTGACCGTGTCACTCCAGAGGGCTGCCGCCAGGAACATCAAAGACACACCACCCACCACGACTGGCGTGAGTGGATAGCCCCAGCAGCGAAACGGGCGCTCGAGATCCGGTTGACTCCGGCGCAGGACCAGCAGGGCGATCAGCCCACTGAGCGGTAAGCAGACATAAAGGAACGCCCCCATGCCCAGCAGGCGTTCAAACGAGCCGCTGAGCACCAACAGACCCGTGGATCCCACTGTGATCAACAGGGCCGTTAGAGGTGTGCCGCCGCTGTTCACCTCCGCCACCCCAACGGGCAGGAAGCCATCACGACCGAGGCCGAAGAGGATGCGGGGTGCGGCCATCACCACGGTGTTCGTCACCCCCAGCAGGGCGACCAAGGCCACTGCGGTGATCACCTGACCACCCCGCTCCCCGACGAGCAGGCGCGCGGCCTCAGCTGCCGGCAGGTTGGATTCCGCCAGGACGGGAATCGGCAACACGTGCAGTAGAGCGGCGTTGATCAGCAGATAGAGCACTGCCACCGCCAGGACACCGCCGATGAGGGAGCGGGGTAGGGCTTGGGCGGGTTCGTTGAATTCCTCAGCGAAATAGATCGGGCAGGCCCAGCCGTCGTAGGTGGTGATCACCGCTTGCAGGGCCAGCACCACCGGGACCAGCAGAGGGCTGCCTGGAGGAATGAAGCTCGCGGGGGCTTCGATCCGGGCCGGCAAGGGAAGCGCGAAACAGGCCACCACCAGAGCCAGGAAAGCCAGGGCCTTGATCAGGCTCAGCACCTCCTGGCTGGCACCGCCCGAGCGGACCCCTGGGCATTGAATGCCGGTGAACACAGCCAGGATCAGCAGGGCGATGGCCGGGCTGCTGAGGGGAAGCAGGTCGCGGAGGTAGTCCCCCAGGGTGGTGACGATCCAGGCCAGCCCGATGCAGTGGGCGATCCAGTCGCTCCAGCCCACCAGAAAGCCAGTGCGCCGACCAAAGGCGGCCTCGGCGTAGACGTACCAGCCCCCCGCCCGGGGCAGGCAACTGGCCAATTCCGCCACGCAGATGGCTCCGAGGAGGGCATAGAGACCTCCCGCCACCCAGATCGCCAGCACCAGTTCAGGGGCCGGCAGCTGCTCGGCCACCAGTCCTGGCGTGCGCAGGATTCCGGCACCAATCGTGCCCCCGACAGCACCGGCCAACCCGAAACCCACGCCGAGAACGCTGAGCAGGCCCTGGCTGCTCTTGTCGGTCATCGGCTGCTTTCGTCGAGCAACTGCATCGGGTGGGTCACGCGCACGGCCGTGCCCTGCTCGCTGAGGTGACGTCGGATTTGCAGGCTGCAGCCGATGTTGGCGCTGGCGACGCAGCTCGCCCCGGTCCTCGCAAGATCCGTCGCTTTGAGGACCCCGAGGGCGGCAGCTTCATCCGGCTGGGTGATGTTGTAGATCCCAGCGCTGCCGCAGCACAGCCCCGCCTCACTGGCCTCGCGCAGTTGCAGGTGAGGAATGTGCCGCAGCAGGCTGCGGGGTTCCTCCTTCAGGCCCTGGCCATGGAGCATGTGGCAGGCATCGTGGTAGGCCAGTTGGAGCGGCCGTTCGGCGCTTGCCGGGCTGCCATCGGCATGGTGGAGAGGCTGCAGCCCCCTCTGGAAGGGCTCGCTCAGGCCCAGGTTGTGCAGAAATTCTTGGATGTCCGCCACGGGTGCGGCAAAGCTGCTGCCGGCCAGCTGGCTGTAGGCCTTCATCGTGTGGCCACAACCAGAGGCGGCCACCAGCACCGCATCGAGCGGTTCGGCGCCGGCTGCTTTGCCGGGACCCACCACAGCTTCAAAGCTGGCCATCAG
>JAURGL010000184.1 GCA_030833825.1 Vulcanococcus sp. SFB_649D_100_25
CGACTTGATCGGAGGCGTCGTCGTCGGCGACGTTGCAGCCATCGCGAAGATCCGAAAAGCGCGCCTGCTTCTGGGCGGAGTGATGGATCCGTTTTGCGCGTGGCTGGCGCTGCGGGGCTTGCCGCGCCCCCTGGCGGTGCTGGCTGTGGTCGGTGTGGCCCTGGGCCTGATGGTTCTGGCGGCCCTGTGGCTGCTGCCGCGTCTGATCGAGCAGCTCGGAGAACTGGTGCACGTGCTGCCCACTTGGTTGGTGGAAGCGGAGGGGTTGCTCGATCAGTTGGAGGGCTGGGCCGGCGAGCGGGGGCTCCCGACGGAATTCACAGACCTCAGCAGTGCCCTGTTCGCCCGCGCCAGTCAGATCGCTAGCCAGCTCAGTCAACGGGCCCTGGGGATCCTTGGGGCCACCGTGGGCCTCACGGTGAACATCGTGATCGTCGCGGTGCTCGCCCTGTTTTTGCTGCTGGGCGGCGATTCGATCGTGGCGGGGTTGGCCCGCTGGCTCCCGGAGGGAGTGCGTGAGCTGGTGCTGAGCACCCTCAACCGCACGTTCCGCGGTTACTTCGCCGGTCAGGTCCTGCTGGCCCTGATCCTGAGCGTCCTGCAGATCGGGGTGTTCACCCTGCTGGGGATCCCCTATGGGGTCTTGTTCGCCGTGGCGATCGGGTTCACCACCCTGGTGCCCTACGCCAGCGCCGTCACGATCGTGCTGGTGAGTGTGCTGCTGGCCCTCGACAATCCCCGCACCGCTCTGGAGGTCCTGGCGGCTGCGATCAGCGTCGGACAGGTGGTGGATCAGGTGATCCAGCCCCGCTTGATGGGCAGCATCGTTGGCCTACAGCCAGCCTGGCTGCTGGTCTGCCTGCCCATCGGGGCCCGGGTGGGGAGCCTGATGGGCTTCGGGGATCTGCTGGGGCTGTTGCTGGCGGTGCCGGTGGCCAGTTGCCTGAAAACCTTCCTGGATGCCTGGGGCCAGCCGCTGACCTCTAGGACTGAGGAATCACCCCAGCCTGGCTGAGGTGCGTGAGGACCTGTTCCACGCTCTCCTCAAGACTCTGGCTGCCGGTGTCCACCCGCAGTTCAGGGCTCTCGGGGGCCTCATAGGGGCTTGAGATCCCGGTGAATTCCTTGATCTCGCCGGCGCGGGCCTTCGCATAGAGCCCCTTGGTGTCGCGTTCCTCGCAGACGGCCAGATCGGCAGCGCAGTGGATCTCCACGAAATCCCCATCGCTCACAAGGGCGCGCGCGCGATCCCGGTCGGCCTTGAAGGGGGAGACGAAGGCGGTCAGGACCACCACGCCGGCGTCGAGAAAGAGTTTGCTCACCTCGCCGATCCGGCGGATGTTCTCCTCGCGGTCGGCGTCGGAGAAGCCCAGGTCCTTGCAGAGGCCATGGCGGATGTTGTCGCCATCGAGCACGTAACAGGCCAGGCCGCGCTCAAACAGGGCCTGGTTCACGGCGTTGGCCAGGGTGCTCTTGCCGGAGCCGCTCAGGCCGGTGAACCAGAGGATGGCGCTGCGGTGGCCCCGCTGCTCAGCACGGGCCGCACGATCCACCGAGGCGTGGTGCCAGGCGATGTTGGTGGAGGCTCCTTTGTTGGTGAGCTCGCCGTAGGTGGGACTCGCGGTCATGGCAGGGGCACTGGCGTGGCGGCCATTCTTGCCGTTGGTCAGCCCCCGGCCTGCTTGGGCCGGTAGCCGGCCTTCTCCAGGGCCGCCAGGGCTGGGGCCACCTGGTCTCCCTGCAATTCGATCACGCCATCTTTCACGGTGCCGCCGGTGCCGGCGGCGGCTTTGAGCTGTTTGAGCAGGGCCTTCAGCTCGCTGTCGCCGGCCTCCAGGCCGGTGATGGCGGTCACCATCTTTCCGCCCTTGCCGGCCTTGGTGCGCTGCACCCGCACCCGCTGCTGGGCTTTGGCGGTGGGCTGATCGGCCGGGCCTGAGCCGCGCTGCAGGGACTCCGGTCGTGTGAATTCCTGCCAGCCGCCCTTTGGCATTGCCATCCTTGTTCGCTAGATCCAGTTCAGCGCAGAGGCCTGCCCCATGGATGTGCCGCCGGTGCAACTGGAGTTCTGGAGGATGGGTCTGCAGGGGCAGCCGGCCCAGGAGATCTGCAGACCCGGTGCCCCCGCCCCCGCTCTGGGCACCTCCTTCAGTGGGAGCAGTCCCTGTCAGAAGCAGGGGACCCGCGTTCGCATCGATGAGCCGGCCGGTTGGCCCGTCCTGCCGCCACCCCCAGTTCCTACGCTGCAGTGACTCCGCTCAGGCGCCGGTGACCAGCAGCGTTCCCTCAACGGCCGTTGATCCGGCAGCTCTGGAGCTTGGTGCACGCCCCAACAGCCTCGGCCGCTACGGGCAATTCGGCGGACAGTACGTCCCTGAAACCCTGATTCCCGCTCTGGCGGAGCTGGAGCAGGCCGCGGCGGAAG
>JAURGL010000185.1 GCA_030833825.1 Vulcanococcus sp. SFB_649D_100_25
TGTCACTGGCGGATCCCGAGGCCACGCCGTGACCAGACACCAGCACGCCGCGGTGCCTGATCAACCGGTGCCTGATCAACGGCCATCTCCCGTGCCGTTCTCGAGTCGGCTGTGGTGCAGGCAGCGGTCACAGGGGCCTGCGGGCAGGACGGCGCAGCGCAGCAGGGGAGAGCGGGCATTGAAGCGGCAGCTGGGGTCTCCGATCACCCATTGGCCCTGCCACCAGGTGGCATCGGCCGGCCGCCGCTGCGGCTTGACCTGCAGGGCAATGGAGCTGAGCTCGTAGCGACCACCCCGCAACTGGTAGCGGTGATGGCGCTGCAGCACGAGGAAACTGCGGTCATCCAGCTCCAGCCAGCGGCCGGGGTGGGGCACCTCATCGAGCTCGAGACGATCGATCAGCTGATTGCTGCCCGCTTGGCGAAGCTCAACACGCATGGGGGCTAGGGCTTCACCTCATCGGTTTGGACCTCCGGGTTACGCACCGAGAACCCCCAGGCGAACAGCAAACCCACCACAGCGAGCAGGGCCCACTCGGGCGGCACCAGATCCGGCAGGGAGAGACGCAGCACCAGCCTCAGCCCCACCAAGCCGACCGCCAAGTAGCCGGCAGATTCCAGATGGCGAAACTCATCCAACCAACGGATGAACAATCCGGAGGTGAGCCGAAGGGCAATAACGCCTAATACCCCTCCCGCCATCACGAGCCAGAGGTTGTCGCTGACGGCGACGGCGGCGGCCACGCTGTCCAGAGAGAAGGCCAGATCCGTCAGGGCCAGGGTGACCACCACCGCCGACAGGCCTCTATCAACAGATGGTTCAACGGCGGAATCAGCGCTGCCATCGCCCTCCGCAGCAGAGGTCATCGGCCACAGATTGCTGACGCAAAGCCAGAGCAGGTACCCCGCCGCCAGTAGCTGCAGGGGCCAGAAATCGAGGACCCAACGGGCTGCGGCGATCAACACCAGACGGAAGACCAGGGCGAGGCCAAGGCCAAGGTTCAGGGCCTGTCTCTGCAGCTTCGGCTCGTGCAGCTGGCGGGAGATCGCCGCCAGGGCGATGGCGTTGTCGGCGGACAGGACCGCCTCCAGGGCCACCAACAGGGGGAGCAGCAACAGAAGCTCCCCCCACTGATCCGCGGACTGGATCAGGGGAGAGAGAGAAGGAATGGACTCCGCTTCCATGAACTGCTGCAGAGGATTCCAAGACTCGCCAGTGTAGAAACGGCCTCAACGGGATCAGCGCCATGGAGACACCCCTGTCCTTCAGGGCGCGGTTGGTGCATGCCGAGCCCGGTAGGCGCGTGGTGCAGGTGAGTGCCTGGCAGGGCTCCGCCTGTCTCGGCAGCAGCCTGGCGGAAGCAGACAACGCCGAGCTCGCAGAGGACCAGGCTCTCGCTCGCCTCAAACAGCGCCTTGAGCTGCGCCTCCCTCAGCGCCCCGAGCCCGCGGCACCAGAGACCTCTCCCTCCCCGCCTGCTGAGCGTCCTCGCCACGCCGTGGTCCGTCATGAGGAGCCCCAGGCAGAGCCGCCGCCAGCGCCGGAGCCAAAACCCACCAATGCGGTCCCCAACGAGCCCCCCAGCGAACCTGCCACGGATCCAGAAGACTGGAGCGAGGAACTGGCCGAGATCGATGTCCAGCTCCAGCGCCTGGGCTGGGACCGAGATCAGGAAAGCAGCTACCTGCAGAGGGCCTTTGGGCATCCAAGCCGAAACAGGCTCACCCTCTACACCGATCTGAATGCCTACCTGCGGGGACTGCGGGGATTGCCGCAGGGCAGTGATCCAGCCAGCGCCACCGTCCCGCTACGCCGCAAAGACCTTCTGGCCCAAAGCGATCAACTGCTCCAATCGCTGCGATGGGATGCCAATCGAGGCCGCCAGATGCTGGAGCAGAGCTTCCAGCTCAGCAGCAGACAACAACTGAGTGATGAGCAGCTCCTGACCTTCAACATGCTCTTGGAAACGGAGCTCCTCAACGGGGTCGACTCCGGCAGTGCTGCACCAGCAGCTGCCAGCCCAGGTTGAGGTTCTGCTGGTTCCCGTAGGCCTCCTCCTCCAGCTCCCGCTGTTCGCGGGAGGCTTTGGCATAGAGGGGTTCACGCAGATGGCGCCTGGCTCGATCATCCAACTGGCGTGACAGGCCCAGCAGCCGGGGACGGGCCGTCAAGGCTCCGTTACGGCAGCTCTGGGCCACATGGATCGCCTCGTGGTTGAGGACCCGCGTGAAGTTGACCGTCCCTTTGGAGGCGACATCGGGCCGCAGGCGCAACTCACCGCGACGCGGATTCCACTCACCGGCGGCTCCCTTCTGTTTGGGCTGGCGCACCACCAGCACCACGCCGCTGCGCTCCAGCTGCTCCAGCAGCAAGCTGATCGCCTCCCGCTCACGGCTGTAGCTGGGTGGATGG
>JAURGL010000186.1 GCA_030833825.1 Vulcanococcus sp. SFB_649D_100_25
GTTGCGGGCGGCGGCGAAGGTTTTGGTGACCCACGCCCCCGGGCCGCCCGCGAATTCAATGACCACGCCGGCCACCGGCACCGCCCTCCGCAGGACCGCCACCGACACGCCAAAGGACGGGTAGCCGTGCGCGAAGTTGGTGGTGCCGTCCAGGGGATCCACAACCCAGTAGGCCTCGGAAGAGGGCACGCACTGGCTTCCCTCCTCGCTCAACACCCCTTCACCGGGATAGAGCTGGGCCAACCCCTCCACCAGAGCGGCATCGCTCCAGCGATCACAAGCAGTGATCAAGCTGCCATCGGCCTTGGCCTCAGAGTCGAGCTGCCCGAAGTCCTGGCGCTGCCGCTCGGCGACGCGATCGAGGAGCTGTCCGAGCGCGTCGAGTCCTTCAGGCATGCGAATGGGAGATGAGGTCATCCGAGCTCCACGGCAAGAACGCGATCCAGGCTTCGGCCCGTGTCTTCCCGGAACTGGCGCAGGTTCACGCCGTTAAGCAGAACAAGGGCCAGCACAGCAATCGCTGCTTCAAATAGGAACACTGCGGCGTAGGCCAGGAACGGCGAATCCGCGGGGCTCAGCGATCGAGCTAAATCGAGCAGACCGCCACCCAGCACCTTGCCTGCTGCGCGTGAGTACGCCTGGGCAAGGCCCCACACCCCAACGAAGGTGCCAGCCACTTCCGGCAGGGTGAGGTCGAGCATCAACACCAGCGTGGCATTGGTGCCGATCCCAGTGGCCAGCCCAAACAGAAAAAGCACCACTTTCAGGGCCTGAGGCTGAGCGGTGAAGCCCACCAGGGCGATCAGGAGCAATGCCGCAAGAATCAACTGACAGCCCAGGCGGGCACAGGCGAACTTGCCCAGCCGAGGCACCAACCAAAAACCCGCCAGCAGCAAACCGAGCAACGTGCCGATCCCCCAGACGGCACTGAGAGAAGCGGTGGCCGCGATGGGCAGCCCGAACACTTCAGCCCCATAGCTCTCGAGAATCGGATCCTGCAGAAACACCGCCAGGGTGAACGCCAGCAGAAAGCAGAAGAACACCAACACCTGGCGGCTGGAGGTGATCAAGCGCCAGGCTGCGCCCAGGGTGATGGCATCGTCACGGTCCTCAGCGCGGCTGAGCTGTTGGCGCTGCCCTGGCGACTCAATCCCCCAGGTGGCCACAAGCGTGAGGCCGAAAACCACGAGCGCAACTCGGCTCATGAAGGTGAGCAGCGCGGGTTCCAGCACTGCCGGGTCCGTCACACCGTCGATGCCTCGCAAGCAGACGGAGCTGGCGATGGCCCCCACCACGATGCCAACGGTGAGCAGGCACCAGATCAAACCCACAGCCCGCGGACGCTCCTGCTCGGTGGTGCTGTCGATCACCAGAGCCAAATAAGGGGTGGTGGCCAAAGAAACCGCCAGCCCGTAGCAAGCGGTGAGGCCGCACAACGCCGCCACCCCCAGAGCAATCGCCCAGCCGCCGCCAGCCTGCAGTGCAGCGTGCAAGCGAAAAATCAGCGGGATCAGCAGCACCGCGAGAGTGCAGAACAAGGCGGACCCAATCCAGATGTAGGGCGTGCGATGGCGTCCCACCAGGGGATGCGCATCCGACACCTGCCCGAACAGGATTCGCGATGGAGCGACCAACTGCTCAAAGGCCAGGGCCACGCCGACAAGAAGGCCGGGGAAACCCAGCTCTGTGAGCATGACCCGATTGAGCAGACCCACGAAGATGACTGCCAAACAACCGACGCAGCCTTGAAAGAGGCCCAGTCGGAGCAGGCGGGGAAGTGGAAGAGTCAGCAGTCAGCGCTCAGCTGACTGCTGACGTTAAGACGATTTGCGGGTCAGGACGCCGCCTTGGCGGGAATGGATGCCTGGCAGGCAGGCTGAAGCGGCTCTGGGGGAACGGGGATGTTCTCCATCGACTCGAGCACAGGCTTGGTGGCACCAAGGCTGGTGGCCTGACAGACCGCCACCTGATCAAGACCAGTACGACGGCGCATCTCGGCGACACTGATGTTGTATTGGGCCAAAGCCTGGGCGTAGCGCACCTCTGCCTGGGTGAGGTCACGTTGGTTATCCACCACTTCCCGCTGGGTACTCACACCCGCTTGGAAACGCAAACGAGCAAGCCTTAGGGATTCGCGGGAGGAAAGCACCTCGCGGGATGTGGTCTGGATGTTGCGGTTGGCCTGGCGCAATTCATAAAAGCTTTCCTCCACTTCAAATCGCAACCTGTCGCGAGTGTCGGCAAAGCGGAGGACGCAGTTCACGCAAATGGCGATACCGGTGTCATGTTGTTGGGCGTAAGAGACGACACGTGCGATATACAATCCGGTACAGAAGAAGATTATGAGCCGTTTCACACAGATAACGCGGGTAGAATATGGACACACGAAGTTTCGACATTAACGGAT
>JAURGL010000187.1 GCA_030833825.1 Vulcanococcus sp. SFB_649D_100_25
CTGCTCCTGGGTCTGATTCGCGAGGGCGAAGGCGTCGCAGCCCGCGTCCTGGAGAACCTCGGGGTCGACCTGGCCAAGGTGCGCACCCAGGTGATCCGCATGCTGGGCGAAACCGCAGAGGTCGCCAGCGGTGGCGGCGGCGGGAAGGGCTCGACGAAGACCCCCACGCTGGATGAATTCGGCAGCAACCTGACCCAGCAGGCCGCCGACGGGAAGCTCGACCCGGTGGTGGGTCGCCAGCACGAGATCGAGCGGGTGATCCAGATCCTCGGCCGCCGCACCAAGAACAACCCGGTGCTGATCGGCGAACCCGGCGTGGGCAAGACCGCCATCGCCGAAGGGCTGGCTCAGCGGATCAACTCCGGTGATATCCCCGACATCCTTGAGGACAAACGCGTTCTCACCCTCGACATCGGTCTACTGGTGGCCGGCACCAAGTACCGCGGTGAGTTCGAGGAACGCCTCAAAAAAATCATGGAGGAGATCCGCGGTGCCGGGAACGTGATCCTGGTGATCGACGAGGTCCACACCCTGATCGGAGCCGGTGCCGCTGAAGGCGCCATCGACGCCGCCAACATCCTCAAGCCCGCGTTGGCCCGAGGTGAGCTGCAGTGCATCGGTGCCACCACCCTGGACGAGTACAGGAAGCACATCGAACGTGATGCCGCCCTAGAGCGTCGCTTCCAGCCTGTGCAGGTGGGCGAACCCTCCGTGGATGACACCATCGAGATCCTGCGGGGCCTGAAGGAGCGCTACGAGGCGCACCACCGTCTGACCATTGCCGACGAAGCACTCGTGGCAGCCGCCACCCTCGGCGATCGCTACATCTCCGATCGCTTCCTCCCCGACAAGGCCATTGACCTGATCGACGAGGCCGGCAGCCGGGTGCGGCTGATGAATTCGAAGCTGCCCCCCGCCGCCAAGGAGGTGGATAAGCAGCTGCGTGAGATCCAGAAGCAGAAGGACGAGGCCGTCCGCGAGCAGGACTTCACCAAAGCCGGAGAGCTGCGCGACAAGGAGGTGGAACTGCGCGATCAGATCCGCACAATCCTCCAGACCCGCAAGGACGAACCTGCTGCTGCAGAGGAGGCGGGAGCCACTGAGGCCGCCGCAGCTCCTGTGGCTGAGGTGATCGACAGCGAAGCCGGTCCGATGGTGACCGAAGAGGACATCGCCCAGATCGTGGCCTCCTGGACGGGCGTTCCCGTGCAGAAGCTCACCGAGAGCGAGTCCGCCAAATTGCTGAACATGGAGGAAACCCTCCACCAGCGCCTGATCGGTCAGGACGAAGCCGTGAAGGCAGTGTCCCGCGCGATTCGCCGGGCACGCGTCGGCCTGAAGAACCCCAACCGGCCGATCGCCAGCTTCATCTTCTCCGGCCCCACCGGCGTCGGCAAAACCGAGCTCACCAAGTCACTCGCGGCCTACTTCTTCGGCAGCGAAGAAGCGATGATCCGGCTCGACATGTCGGAGTTCATGGAGCGCCACACGGTCAGCAAGCTGATCGGTTCACCTCCGGGCTACGTGGGCTTCAACGAAGGCGGACAGCTGACCGAAGCAGTCCGCCGGCGCCCCTACACCGTGGTGCTGTTCGACGAGATCGAGAAGGCGCACCCTGATGTGTTCAACCTGCTGCTCCAACTGCTGGAAGACGGTCGCCTGACCGATTCCAAAGGCCGGACCGTGGACTTCAAGAACACCTTGATCATCATGACCTCGAACATTGGTTCAAAGGTCATCGAGAAGGGAGGCGGTGGCCTCGGCTTCGAGTTCTCCGGGGCCGATGCGGATGAAACCAACTACAACCGGATCCGCTCGTTGGTCAACGAGGAGCTCAAGCAGTACTTCCGGCCTGAATTCCTCAACCGCCTCGACGAGATCATCGTGTTCCGTCAGCTGAGCCGCGATGAGGTCAAGGAGATCTCCGAGATCATGCTCAATGAGGTGTTCAGCCGCATGCTCGAGAAGGGGATCACCCTCAAGGTGACCGATGCCTTCAAGGAACGGCTTGTGGACGAGGGGTATAACCCCAGCTATGGGGCCCGCCCGCTGCGCCGTGCGGTGATGCGGCTTCTCGAGGATTCCCTTGCAGAAGAGTTCCTCTCCGGCCGTATCGGCGAAGGGGACACCGCCATGGTGGATGTGGACGACAACAAGCAAGTTGTCATCCGCAAGGAGATGCCAACCGCAGCGATTCCTGAGCTTGCTGGGGTCTCCGGCTGATCAAGAACCCGACTCAGCCATCTTCATACCGACGAAACCCGGCAATTTGCCGGGTTATTTTGTGCTGACGCCTTGTGGATCTGTTCCTAACGTTGGCGTAGATAATCACTAGAGACAGTGATGCGACGTCCCCATCAGCATC
>JAURGL010000188.1 GCA_030833825.1 Vulcanococcus sp. SFB_649D_100_25
GGACCCCCAACTTCAGGGCCACCTCCGCCAGTTCCCGCTCCACATCCGAGCCCCGCACCAGGCCAGCGCCTGCGGTGAGCTCGAGCCGCTGCCCGTGCAGGGTCCCGCTGCGGATCGCCACCCGAAGCTCCGTGTCTCCCTCGCTATCAATCCAGCCGATGGGCGCTGCGTAGTAGCCCCTCTCAAAGGGCTCCAGGCTGCGCAGGGCCGCCATCGCTTCGCGCCTGGGTAGGCCGGCGACAGCGGGGGTGGGATGCAGTGCCGCCGCCAGGGCCAGGGGTTGCTGGTCCGCCAGGGCAGCGCTGATGGGGGTGTGCAGATGCACCAGTTGGCCGTGGCGGGCCAGGCGCGGATGACGTGGCCGCCGGGTCACCAGTCCCGCCTGTTGCAGCACTTCGGTGATCGCTTCCACCACCAGTTCGTGTTCGCGGCGGTCCTTGTCGGAGCGGGTGAGCTGATCGGCATGGGGCCCGATCGGGGCGGTTCCTGCGAGGGCATCGCTGCGGAGCTGACCTTGGCGCACCGTGAGCAGGCGTTCCGGGGAGGCCCCGAGCAGGGCGGGTCCGTCGGCCTGCTGCCAGAGGAAACGGCAGCTTCCCGGTTGCCGCTGGCGCAGTTGTGCCAGCAATTGCAGGGAATCGAGGGGGCGCTCCAGCAGCAGCTGTTGCCGCACCGCCAGCACCAGCTTGCGCAGGCGGCCCTCCTCCACCAGCTCCACCCCGCGCTGCACCACGGAGCGATAGCCCTCCTGCCAGGCGGAGCGGCCGGCGATCGCTGGACCAGGGGCATGGCCTTGGCCTGCATTGGGGTCCGATGGCAGGGCCCCCAGGCGCTGGGCCTGTTCCCAGAGTTCTTCGGCGATCGAGCGGGCGCTGATCTCGCCCCCCAGGGTGCGCTGCAGTCGCAGCCAGCAGTGGCGGCCCTGGCGGCTCAGTTGCCAGCGGGGCAGCACCGCCTGAACCCCCGGGACGCCCTCGCCCTCCTGCAGGGGGCTGTCAAAGAAGGAGAAGGCCAGGAGCACCCGCGGGCGTGCCAAGGGAGGGCACTGCTGCGGGGCGGCGAGCCGGCCCAGGCTCACGGCGCTGAAACGCTGCGCCAGTTCAAAACGCCTGGGTCCACTCAGCTCCAGGCTGTTGCAGCGCCCACTGGCGGCAAGGCAGAGCCCGGGAGCGCTGTCCCAGAGGAAGCGGAAGCGGTCGCCTTCCTCCAACTGGCTGAGCAGGGCCATCGGATCCCGACCAGGGATCGCCATGGCAAGGCTGAGGACGCCCTCTCCATCGAGCAGGCGCTCTCCCTCGGCAGCCGCCGACAGCAATTCGCTGAAGCTGGTTGTGACGCTGGGTGGAGCCTGCAATCGAGGCGGGCCGATGCGGCTGCTCAAATGTATGGGCCTTCCCGCACCCCCAGTTGCCTCCGCCCGCTTCCGAGCCTCAGGTCGTCGCAAGCCTTCATGCCAATCCGGCGGAACGCCGGCGGCTGTGGAAGGCGGCGATCAAGTGGCCGATGTATTCCGTGGCGGTGATGCCGGTGCTGCTGGCGGCTGGCTGGCGCCTGCAGCAGGGCCAGGTGGTGCGTCTTGAGCAGTTGGTTCTGTTCCTGCTGGCGGCGGTGTTGCTCCTGGCCTGGGAAAACCTGGCCAATGACGTTTTTGATGCCGAGACCGGCGTCGATGCCACGTGTAAGCCCCATTCCGTGGTGAACCTCACCGGGCGCCGCGACCGGGTTGCGGCCCTTGCCAATGGGGCCTTGCTGGCGGGGCTGTTGCTGATGGGGCTGGTGGCCTTCCGCAGCACGCCGGCCGTGCTGGGCCTGGTGCTGGCCTGTTGCGGGGTCGGGTACGTGTACCAGGGCCCCCCGTTCCGCCTGGGTTATCGCGGTTTGGGGGAGCCCCTCTGCTGGCTGGCGTTTGGGCCCTTGGCCACGGCGGCCGCCCTGATGGCCCTCGCCCCTGCTGGAGCAGCAGCTGTGCCCTGGCGGGCTGCCTTGGAACTGGGCAGTGGTCCTGCCCTGGCCACGACCCTGGTCCTGTTCTGCTCCCACTTCCATCAAGTGGAAGACGACGAGGCCCATGGCAAGCGCTCACCGGTGGTGCGCTTGGGCACGGGACGTGCGGCAGCTCTCGTGCCTTGGTTCGTGGCGGGTTGCCTCGCCTTGGAGTGGGCCCCGGTGCTGGTGGGTCACTGGCCCCTGACGGCCTTGCTGGGGGCCCTGGGTTTACCTCCGGCCCAGGCCCTGATCCGTCTGCTGCGGGAGCACCACCGTGAGCCCGAGCGGATTGTGGGCAGCAAGTTTCTGGCCCTGCGCTTTCAGGCCCTCAATGGTCTGGGCTTGGCACTCGGGCTG
>JAURGL010000189.1 GCA_030833825.1 Vulcanococcus sp. SFB_649D_100_25
GGCCAGGCACTGCAGGTTCTCCAGCCAGGGGGCCACCGCCAGGTAGGGCTGCCTGCTGCTGCTCCAGCGCAGTTCCCAGACCCCCTCCAGTTGCTCCAGGGCCGCCGCCTTCGAGAGATCCGCCGCTTGCGAGCGCTCCAGAACCGCGATCAGGCCACGGATCTGCTCGCTATGCCGGTTGGCGGCCCCCCGGGGCTCCAGGCGCAGCAGCCGCAGCAGTTCCGATCGCTCAGTCTCCATGGCTTCAGCTTGGCTTGATTGAGGGGCCCGCGCCGTGCGTGGATGGTTGTTCTTCCCTCAGTCATGACCCCCGAGCTGGCTGCCTGCGTACTGGAGGCCCTGCTGCAGCTCCACGAGGAGCTCTCGGTGGATTCGGAAGCCCCCTGGTACGTGGGGACCCCGGATCAAACCCAGATGCTGCATGACGAGCTCTGGCTGCAGGCGGGTGCTCACCCGCAGGCTTCCAGCTCAGATCTGGTGGAGATCTGGTACCGATCCGGTCGCTCCTCCCTCCTCCCTGTGGCCTGCACCGGCGAGCTGGTCAGCAGCCGCCATCAAGTGGCCTGCTGAACCACGGTCTCGCAGGCATCCACCGTCAGGCTCACTTCGGCCTGGGTGTCGACGGTGAACAGGCCCCAGATCGCGTTGCTTTCCGGCTGAGGGCCGCTCTGCCGCCACTCGATCCGCTGCCCGCCGTAGGTGAGGCCCACACAGGTCAGGCTCTCGTCATCGGCCAGCAGGCTCCAGAGCAGGGTGACGTGGCTGCGCTCGTAGCTCCCCGGGACCTTCTCCTCGGCCTCTTTGGCGACAACCCCAGGCTCCAGGGCCAGGGCCAGGGTCCGCTTCCAGCTCAGGAAGGTCCCATCGTGGGTGGGATAGAACCAGCAGGTCTCGTTGCTGGCCTCCAGCAGGGGGAAGCGATCGAGGCAGGTGAGGTTGTTGGGATCTGAGCCGCGCTGGTAGACCCCCATGGCATTGCCCTGGGGATCGAACAGGGGGATCACGGCATCGCAGATCAGGCGGCGTTGCTGGCTGCCCCCCAGGGCATCGAGGGACCCATCCCAGGGCAGGGCCGAGAGCTGATCGGCGGCAGTCCCGGAGGCGGTGAACAGGCGCAGCGCGAAGGCACTGGCCGGCCCCTGGCGCTGGGCGGCGAGGAGTGTGTCCCAGCTGGTCTCCCCGCCGGGGAGGACCTCAGCCGGAGCAATGACAAAGACCAGGGGATGGGCCATTGGGACAGACAAAGGGGAGTGGCCGGATCTCAGCCCAGGGCTTGCTGGAGGAGAGCCCTCAGCTCCTCGAGTTGATCGTGGTTGAGCATCCAATCGCCCTCCACGTCTTTGGTGACGTGAGAGGCCTCCAGCATCCAGCCGTCTTCCAGCTGCTCGAGGAGGAAGTGCCTGGAATCGAAACGGGCCATGGGGGCAGGGCGACCAGCCCAGTCCTAGCCAGCAGAGAGGAGAAGGCAATGGTTGAGATGGCCTTGAATCGCTCAGAGCAGGAGCAGGGCAACCGGGGTGATGGAGCAGCTGAACTGGGGCTACCTGCAGCTCGCCTTGGTGGCCCTGGCCTTTGGGGGTCTGCAGATCTGGTGGATCGGCAGCACCCTGCGCCGGCAACGCCTGGCCAGACCACTCACGGAGCGGGAGTTCCGGCGCAGCCTGGAGCGGATCTGGAAGAAGCCGACCTGAGCGGATCGCCCTTGATCATCAGCGCCGGGCGAGTCCCTTCCAGATCCACCAGAGCACCACGGCGAGAACCACCCAGGGCAGCAGGGCCCGCAGCAAGACCAGCGCCCCAAGGACCACCAACGCCGAGATGGCGGCCCGTTTGCTGAGGGCCTTGGCCTCGTCGGTCATGTAGCGCCAACGGGGGATCAGGGCCATGGAGGGGTGCAGCACAGGCGATCTCAATCCATCGATAGCGCAGCGCCCCTTCGCCGCTTGCGCCCCGGGCGGCACCTGAGCCATGAGAGAGCGAGGCTCGCCTCACGGACTGAGGACATGACGGCTTTCTCCGTGTTCTTCTGCGACGCCGAGCGCTGCAGCATCCAGCCGGTCCGGGCCATGGATCCGGATCACGCCATCGCCCAGGTGCGCCGGCAGAGGCCTGACCTGCGCCGCGTGGCGGTTGTCGCCGACGCCCTGCTGGAGGGGGTGGACCTCGATCAGCTCCTGCAGGAGTGGATCCAGGCCAAAGGCTGAGACGCTGGGGTGCATCTGGGCCTTCTACCGGCCCACAACCGGTAGCTCGCTCCAGTTGTTCCAGTCGAAATGCCACCACTCGGTTGGGAAGGCCTGGAAGCCCCGCCGTGTCA
>JAURGL010000018.1 GCA_030833825.1 Vulcanococcus sp. SFB_649D_100_25
GCCCTTCTGGCCCTCAGCCCCATCTCTCTTGTCGCCTGTGCGGCCCAACCCCCAACCCAGCAGGTGGGTTGCGGGATCTCCGGCATCCCCTGCCTGAAGGGGACCGCCGTGGTCGAACTCAAGACCAGCAAGGGGGTGGTGGAGCTGAGCCTCGATGGCAATGCCGCCCCCCTCACCGCCGGCAACTTTGTCGATCTGGTCCGTCGCGGGATCTACAACGGGACCGTCTTCCATCGGGTGGTCAAGGAACCCATCCCCTTTGTGGTCCAGGGGGGAGATCCCCAGAGCGCCAATCCCGCCACTCCCGTCAGTGATCTCGGGACCGGGAGCTTCAACGATCCAGCCACCGGTCAGGCCCGTTTCATCCCCTTGGAGTTGCTCCTCAATGGGGAGTCCGCCCCCCGTTACGGGGAGATCACCGCTGGTCCTGGTCAGCAGCAGCGCCTGAAGCTGCCCCATGAGCGGGGCGCCCTGGCCATGGCCCGCTCCAGCGACCCCAATTCCGCGAGCGCCCAGTTCTATATCGCCCTACGCGCCCTGCCGGAGCTCGATGGTCGTTACGCCGTCTTCGGCCGCGTCACCAAAGGGATGGAGGTGGTCGATCGGATCAGCCAGGGGGACAAACTGATCAGCGCCACGGTCCTCCAGGGCGGGACCCTGGTGAAGGACGCCAATTAAGCGGGGACCCGCTTATCGAGGCTGGTGAGCTTCAGGTAAGCGGTGTTCACGCCGGATTCCCGCTCCAGAGCGATGCGACCGGTGCGGGCGATTTCGAGGATCCCGTAGCTCGAGAGGACGTTCTCGAGGGCTACGAGCTTGCCGGGATCCCCGACGATTTCGATCACCAGGGCGGTGTCGGCTACATCGACCACCTTGGCCCTGAACACCTGCACCAGATCGAGAATTGCCGCCCGCTTCTCGGGAGGTGCCGAAACCTTCAGGAGCATCAGCTCCCGTTCCACGGCGGGAATGCGGGTCAGATCCGTTACCCCGAGGACATTCACCAGCTTGTTGAGCTGCTTGGTGAGTTGTTCGAGGGTCTGCTCGTCCCCATCCACCACCATCGTCAGGCGGGAGCGGCCATGTTCCTCAGCCGGCCCAACCGCCAGGCTTTCGATGTTGAAGCCCCGGCGGGCAAACAGGCCGGCGATGCGGCTCAGGGCACCGGATTCGTCTTCCAACAGCACCGAGAGGGTGTGCTTCATGCCCAGGGCTGTTCGCGTGGCGGACCGACCACCAAGTTACGCGTCAGCCAGCTGAGGACGGCGGCATTGAACAGCTCGGGGTGCTCGTCATGGGGGCAGTGCCCGACGCCATGGAGCTGCTGAAGCTCCAGATCCTCCTTGTGTTGCCTCAGTTGCTGGCTGACTTCGATCGGGATCAGGCGGTCCTGGCTGCCCCAGAGCACCAGCAGGGGATGCTTGAGGCGCCGCAGCAGGCACGGGGCGGTGGCGGGCCCCGGCCTCAGGGCCATCCCGATGCTCATCGCCCGCAGGGCCCGGGCCGCCGTGGGCCTTAGGGCCGGTCTGGCCACCAGGCGCCTCAGCTCCAGATCCACTGCTGATTGATCGCTGTAGGCACTGCGGAGCCCGAGATCCAGCAGGGGAGAACGCACGATCAGCGGCAGGAGCAGCTCCAGGGGCAGGAGGCGGCAGAGGAGCACCACCAGGGGGCGCCGCAGCACTCGCCCCCAGCGCGCCCGGCGCCGTTGGATCGGCAGCAGGAGGGTGGGATCGGGCAGGGGGGCGGCGATTACCGCCAGGACCCAATTCGGGAAGAACACCGCACAGGTGATCCCCACCAGCCCTCCAAGGGAGTTCCCCACCAAGACCGCCGGGGCCTGGACCACCTGCTCCAGAAAGGCCTGGAGCTGCCTGGCCCAAAGGCGGTTGTCCAGTGGGCGATGCCGCCGGTGGGGGGGCTGACTGGAGGCCCCGAAGCCCAGAAGATCGATGGCGTAGACGCACCAGCCCGCCTCCACCAGGGCGGAGGCGTTGTGCCTCCAGTGCCCGCTGGCCGCCCCGAAGCCGTGCAGCAGCACCAGGGCCGGGGCGTCGCGTTGACCAAGAACACGCCAGTGAATGCTGTGCCCTTCCCACTGCCACTGGCTTGGCTCCCCCCAGTGGGCCCCTGTCGGGGCAGGCTGGGTTTGAGATGGCTGTGGCGGAGACACGGTGGCCGACACGGCAAACCCTGCTCACTATTGCGAAGGTGCAGCCCAGCTGCAGTTGGGGACGGGGTTTTTTCGGCCTGAATCCCGCCCTTCCAGGGATCTCGGGGTGTTGCTCGCCCGGGTGATCGCCGCCCAGCGTCCGCTCACGGTGTTGGACCTGATGGCGGGCTGCGGGATCCGGGCGCTCCGCTACGGCTTGGAGGCTGCGGCCGGGCAGGTGTGGGCCAACGATGCCGATGCGGATCGTCTCCCCCTGCTGCAGGCCAACCTTCAAGTCCTGCCGGGACAGGGGTGTCAGCTGGAGACCAGTGCCCGCACGGCCCAGCACCTGCTGGCGGACTGCCTGATGCAGCAACGGCGCTTTGCGCTGCTGGATCTCGATGCCTTCGGCTGCCCCACCAGCCTGGTCCCCCTGGCCCTGGAGGCCCTGGCGTTTGACGGGGTCCTGTATCTGGCCAGCACCGATGGGCGCTCCCCCACCGGCCATGACAGGCCGGCGGCGATTCGATCGCTCGGGGCGGCGGCCCGGGCCCATCCCGCCAGCTGGGAACTGGCCCTGCGCCTGCAGATCGCCGTGGTGGCCAAGGTGGCCTGGGCGATGGGACGTGGCATTCGCCCCCTGTTCTGTTTCAGCGAGGGGCGGACCTTCCGCACCGCCATCCAGCTCCGGCGCCGCCCCGAGCCCAAGGAAGAGCAGCAGCTCGGCCTGCACGCCTACTGCCACCGCTGCGCCGAGCAGCAGCAGCAGAGCCTGCTGCACCTGCGCCAGTGGTCAGCCTGCGCCTGCACCGATGCCCCCCCCTTGGCAATTTCCGGCCCGCTGTGGTTGGGGCCGTTGCAGCACCCCCCCACGCTCGATGCCATGGGGCAGGCCGCAGCTGAGCTGCCCCCCGGGAGCATCAGCCCCGCCAGCCTGCGCCTGCTGGCCAAGCTCCGCGCTGATTCCGGTCTCCCCTTGAGCTGCTGGCCCCTCTCGGAGCTGGGCCGACGCCTGGGGGGAGGCCCCCCTGCCCTCGATCGCCTCTTGGAGGCTTTGCGTCAGGAGGGATACCAGGCGGATCGCTCGGCCGTGATGGCCGGACAGTTCCGCAGCAATGCTCCCTTCCAGCGCGTCCTGGAGCTGGCTTCTGCGCTAAATAGGTAGGCGTTACGGCACAGGGTCATGGCCTCGGAAATCTTCGGCACCGCAGCGCTGTTCTGGGTTCTGATCCCCATCGGTCTTGTTGGTGGTGCCCTCCTGCTGAAGCTCCAGGGCGACAGCTGAGCCCGGCTCATTGACCGAACAGAGCTCATCAGGGCGCACGACACAGGTCTGCGCCACTGAAACCTCTGCGCGTGACCTCCCAATCAGCCACTGGATTCAGGCCCTGGCTGGACTCCTGGATTTGCGCGGTGTCTCAGCGCTAAGCCTGAGCGCGCCAGATGCAACGCCCCACCCGCTGAATGTGCTCCTCGAGCTCTGCTGGAAGCTCATGGCGCAGGACGAGATCCACCTTCCAAGGCATCAGGAGCTCATCCACTTCAGCCATCAGCCGCAAACGGCTTTGGTGGTTGAGCGAGATTCCGTCTAGGCATAAGTCAATATCTGAACCCTCCCGCTGACGGCCCATCGCCCTTGAGCCAAAGAGCCACACCGCTTCGAGGGCTTGCTCCTTGGCGAACAGGGCCTGCAATTGCTGGCAGCGCCGATCAGGAATTCCTGGTATCGCGCTGGTGGCCGAGCTTGTCACGCCCGTTCCTCCTGCTCACGTTGGCTGAGCCGATGGCGGAGCTGCTGAAAACAAACCAAGTAGCGCCCTGAGATGTTGGCGGCAATCGCATCAGCCGTTGGCCTGTTGTAGGTGTGGCTGGTGAGATTGCGGTCTTGGATCATCTGCATCCACGCTTCACCGTCGTCGATCAGCCCAAGCCTGAAGGCCTCTCGCAGGGTGTCGCGGGAGCCAAGCAGCGTTGCGTCTCCCTGGCTGCGCAACAGATCGCGCAGCGTGTTCCAAGCCAGCTCAAAGGTGTATTCAAAAGCTTTGATCAAGCCTTGCTGCTCGCGTTCATTGAGCTCTGGCGGTTCAAAGAAGGCTTCCAACTGAACAAGAGCCTTGCCGTAATTGCTGAAGCGCTGTTGCCAGCGAATGTCCGCCGTCATTTGAAATGCAGTGACTCAACGGCTGAATCACAGGGCCCTAGCGAAGCTTAAGTACGCCTGAGAGAGCAAGTCTCGAGGCGCTTGGTCTTCCGGGTTTGCCGCAGGCCGCTGGACCTAGGTCGCAACGACCACCTCGACCTCCTCGGCATCGGGTTCTCCCACGCCTCTAGGCTCATGCCTCTCTGACTCAGCCTGATGCAGGTCCTGGTGATCGGTGCGACCGGAACTCTGGGTCGTCAAATCGCTCGGCAGGCCCTCGATTCCGGCCATCAGGTCCGCTGCATGGTCCGCTCTCCCCGCAAGGCGGCCTTCCTGCAGGAATGGGGTTGCGAGCTCACCCGCGGCGACCTGCTCGAACCCGACAGCCTCGACTACGCCCTTGAGGGGCAAGAGGCCGTCATCGATGCCGCCACGGCCCGGGCCACCGATCCCGGCAGCGTGTACGACACCGACTGGACCGGCAAGCTCAACCTGCTGAACGCCTGCGAGCGGGCAGGGGTCAAGCGCTATGTCTTCCTCTCCCTGCTCGGGGCTGAGAAGCATCGCGATGTCCCGTTGATGGACATCAAGTACTGCACCGAGCGGGCCCTGATCGAGTCGGATTTCGACTACACGATCCTGCAGGGGGTGGCCTTCATGCAGGGCCTGATCAGCCAGATGGCCATTCCGGTGTTGGAGAGCCAGACCGTGTGGGTCAGCGGCACCCCCACCTCGATCGCTTACATGAACACCCAGGACCTGGCCCGCTTCGCGGTGGCAGCCCTGGTGCGCCCTGAGACCAGCCGCAAGGCCTTCCCCGTGGTGGGTCCCCGCGCTTGGAACACCGGCGAGATCACCCAGATCTGCGAGAAATACACCAGCAAGAGCGCCCGGGTGATTCGCGTGCAGCCCTTCCTGCTGCGCTTGATGGAGTCGGTGACCTCCTTCTTTGAACCTTCCGTGAACGTGGCCGAGCGCCTCGCCTTCGACAAGGTGGTCGGTGGTGGCGAACCCCTGACGGCCCCGATGGAGGAGAGCTACGCCGCCTTTGGCCTCGATCCCCAGGAGACCACCCAGCTTGAGGACTACCTCAAGGAGTACTACGACACGATCCTCAAGCGCCTGCGGGACATGGAGGCCGATCTCGACAAGGACGCCAAGAAGAAGCTCCCCTTCTAGGCGGGACTGGCGAACCCCTGTGGTTCGCTTGTACTATTAGGTGTCTTGCTTGCTGGATCCGTGGCCATCGCTCAGATCAAAAACCTGCAGCGCCGCCTTGGGCACCTTGAGCAGGAAGCCGTCGATGAGGTGAGCCGGGCCTGCGGCCATGACCTCTGGCAGTCGATCGGTCCCGATGCCCTCGACAGCCTCGAGGACCCCGACCGCCGTGCCCGCGCCAACTACTACTACGGGCAACTCCAGGTGGTGCGAGAGCTCAAGGACTGCCTGGGCTAGGGGGACTTGCGCCCCCGCATGGTGTCCAGTTGCTCAATGTCGAATGCTTTTGACCGCAGGGTTGACTGCAGCACTTGTGCAATCGTGCCGAGGGGCCGATCCAAGTCGCCGAGGCTGCGGATCAGCGCCAGTTCATCCTTGACTGCGCTGGAGAACAGGCGAAATCCCCAGGGACTTGGGCCTGTTGGGACGATCAACCCTTAAGCGCAGTAGAAGCGGATCCTTTTGACGGCTATGCCTGTCGCCTTGCCCCTGTCCCACCCCCGCCAAGGCTTGCTCGCCCTGGCCCTGATGCTGGTGAGCGCCAGCACGATGCCCAAGGTCCGTGCCCAGGAGCACGATCACCATCACCATCGTCAGCACCACCAGCCGGCGACTGATCCCCAGGACACCCATGCAGGCCATGCCCACGGCCATGATCTGGGCCCTGCTGGGGCAGTACCTACGACCTGCGCTGGCTCGACGCGATGGTGCAGCACCACACAGGCGCTCTGCGCATGAGCGAGTTTCTGTTTGGAGCCGGAGAGCCGGGTGTCGGTGCTCTCGCCAAGGAGATCTGGGTTGAGCAGGCCAATGAGATCAGAGCCATGGGGCGATGGCGAAGGGCCTGGTATCCCGACGCCCCGAACTTCCCGGTGGCGTGGCGTTCAGGTGCTGACCCCGACCAGACCTCGGGATTGCCTCGGATGAGTCCTCAGCAGATTGAGGCGATGCGGATGATGCAGAGCACACCCACTCGCGAAAACCGTGTGACGTGGTTTCTCGAGGGAATGTTGATGCACCACGGCGGAGCCTTGCAGATGGCGCACGATGGACTCAAGAAGTCCAAAAACCCCACCATTCAGTACTTGGCTCAGGAGATCATCTTGAGCCAGAGCGACGAGATCATTCGCTTGCGAAAGATGCTCCAGTTTGAGGGCCTTGATAAGCCCGAATACCACCAGTTCGATGCGCTGTTCTTCCGATGAACGTTGCTGCGATCGCGACCGCTCTGCTCTTGCTGCCCTCAATCGCCATGGCCCACGGCAAGGGGATGTACCCCAGTGAGGCCGAAGCTTTGCAGCGGGCCAAGCAGTTGGGCTGTAGTGGAGCCCATCGCAATGGGGACGCCTGGATGCCTTGCCGCGATGAAGCCGCTCTGCACCGTGCACTGCGCGAACAATGAGAGCCCGGCAGATCCATCGCCTGGTGGTCCCGATCGCAGCAGCGCCCCTCCTGCTGACGGCCCTATCCGGATCGCTTTACAGCGCCCTATTGGAGCAGGGGATTGATGCGTTCTGGCTACTCCAGCTGCACGCGGGTCGCTTTGGAGCGTTGAATCTGCAGCCCTATTACTCAGTGCTCCTGGGCCTGTTGACCATCCTGTTGATCATCTCAGGGCTGAGCTTGCTGCTTCCTCGGCGCCGGATCAGCTGACAGGAGGTTTTTAAAAAAAGACCCGCGGGGACGCTGCCTCCCGCGGGTATCTCCCATAAACCCGGGCCTATGGAAGCGCCCTTGGTGCTGCCTGCCATAGGCAGGACTACCCATGGGTCATGGGTTCTTTCTTTTTCACCACGCAGCCCGCGACGCCGCAGACCACTTCAAAGTCATCGCCATCCTTGACGTTGAGGGCGCGCTTCTGAATCGGGCGGCGGGGGCGAAGCCCTTTCAGGCGTGAGGCGGATTCGATCAGACGCTTTTTGATGCTGCGGAACACGCCAAACGCCATTGCTGACTCCGGATCTACCGCAGTCCTAGCAGTGAGGGGCCCTGGTGTCCGCTGCCGTTGAGGTTCGCATCAACCTCGGCCAGCCGCTCCATGATCCGGGCCTGGTCCACGTCGGAGAGTTCGCCGCTGGGCATCCACTTCATGCAGGTGGATCCGAGGCAGTCCTGGCTACTCCGACCGTTGCTGTGGCCTTGATCGAGGGTCGTCATCGCGCACACCTCTCAGCTCTGATGGCTTGATTCTGCTCCTGAGAGCCCGGCTCAGCTACCCCCAAAAGGGAGGGATCAACGCAGTGCCCTGCAACCTTCAGGTCAGCCAATCCAAGGGCAATGAAAAGGTCAAGACCCCATGGGTGTTGGCACTGGGGCCTGGCGTGATCGCGACACAGGCCAGCTCCCGGTCGTTCCACGCCTCCCTCGACTTGGCGGCGAAGGCGGCTGAATCACCCACCGACCAGACCGCATGCCCCTTTTCTTCCCGTTCCTCTCGGTAGCGCTCGTAGATCTCTGCGAAGGCCTCCGCCTCGTCTCCATCGAGAAATTCAGCCAGGGCGGCATCGGCATCCAGTTCCCGGGCCCGTTTCAGAAAGGCCTGGAGGAGTGGGTTGTCGAGGGCACTGCTGGCCACCAGGACTGAATTGATTGTGCCGATGGCGCTCGTCACCACCTGGGGGGTGGTTTTGCGGGCATCGATCACCGCACAGATGCTGGAGAGGGACCACTCCCGCTCCGCCTTCACCAGGCTGGCGGGGGCCCGCAGTAGAGGGCGCACATCCCCCACCAGGTCTTTGACGAACTGCTCGGCATCACCCATGGGCAGACCGTAGCGATCCTGCGCCAGTTCAGGGGCGCTGCTGCTGCCGCCACAGCCAGAAGGCCCGAATCAACTTGCGGTGGGGAGGCGTCACATCCACAAGGGGGCGCGGCGCAGCCCGCGACTGCAGGGTCTGGAACAGGTTTTCGAAGGGCGTTCCAGCAAAGGGATTCACCGGCATCTGCTGGGCTTCCTTGCGCAGGCTCCGCAGGGTGGGAATCAGGAGCAGGGCCACCAATAGCGAGAGCAGCAGCAGATAGGGCAGCAGGCTTGCCAGCCAGATCGTCATCACCACCGCCCCGGCGGCCTGCAGGACAACGTTGATCCAGCGTGGTTGTTGACGGCCTGGCTGCGCTCGTCCTGGCAGTTGCTTCACTTGTTGTTTTTCAGGATCGACTGGAAGCTGCAGATCTTGCTGACACTGCGCGCGTCGCAGAAATCAATCCTGTTTTTGGAGGGTTGTGATCTCAGCTGGGCCGAAAGGATCCCCGTGACCATAAAGGTCAGCCAAAACCCTCCTGCAATCAGCTTCCCCATCAGGACCTCAATGATGGGCCGTGCTGTGCATCGCGATCGCCAGCTCCCTGATCAATTCCCGGACCCCATAAAGGGCCAAACCAATCACAATTCCACCCACCAGCAGAGGAAGGGCATAGTCCATGAGCGGCACCTCTTCTTTGCCCTGTCCTATCTCCGGAATCCAGAGATGGCATCCCTGCTGCCTGCCTCATGGCCGCGCCAAGCCGCCGTTCCCGCCACCTCCAGCTCGGCCTGATTTCCCTCCCCCGGCCCGGCCGCCCCGCCCCGGGGAGTGAGGACGCCGCTGCAGCAGGGCCTGGAGGCGCTGCATCTCAGAGTTGCTGGCTTCCCTCCACTGGCCTGGCGAGAGGTCCTCAAGCTGGAGGCAGGGGCCTCCATCCATCAAATCGATCCCGACCCGCAGCAGGCGCAACGTCGGAAAGCCAACCGCCGCAGTCATCCGCCGGACCTGCCGGTTCCGGCCCTCCCGCAGCTCCAATTCCAACCAGCTGGTGGGGATGTGCAGGCGGCTGCGAATGGGGGGGTCCCGCTCCGGGATCAGGGGATCAGCGATGAGCTGCGCCTTCGCCGGCAGGGTGCGCTGACCCTGGATCACCACACCATCGCGCAGGTTCTGCAGGGCCTCAGGGCTTGGAAGGCCCTCCAGTTGTGCCCAGTAGCGGCGCCAGTGCCCCCAACGGGGATCGGTCAGCCGCTGCTGGAGCCGCCCCTCACTGGTCAGCAGCAATAAACCCTCGCTGTCGGCATCAAGTCGGCCGGCCGCGTAAACCCCGGGGACAGGGATGAACTCCGCCAGGCAGCCCCAACGGGATCCCTCCTCCGGGGTGAATTGACTGAGCACCCCGTAGGGCTTGTTGAACAGCAGCGTGGTCAGGGCACTGCAGCGCCGTTCAGGAAGCCTGGCGAGCCTTCCAGAGATTCACAACCCCGATCGAAATCATCAGCAGGCCCAGGTCCATCGACAGGGGAGGAAGAACCATGGGATCAAACCGAGGCGGGAGTCGGGACCTTAGCGGTTTCGGAGGCCACCTAAGCTGTGGGGAGTGCACAGTGGTCGGCCCCTAGCAGCAACGCATGATTGAGACCTCCGGCGTCATCGAGAAGGAACAGGGCAACGGGTTCTATCTGGTCACCCTCGAGCAGCCTGCAGGCCACCAATGCCTCTGCCGGGCTGCGGGCAAGCTGACCAAGTTCCGCATCAAGTTGCTGGCCGGAGACAAGGTGCTGGTGGAGATCAGCCCCTATGACCTCAGCCGCGGGCGGATCACCTACCGGGAACGCAATGCCAATGCCGGCCCGCGTCCCGGTGGCAACCGCCCCGGCGGCCCGCGCCGTCGCTGAGCCTCGCCTCTAGCCCTCAGAGCAGCGCTTCGATTGCAGCCTTGAATTCGCTGCGCTGCTTCACCCCCTTGAACTGCTGTTTGAGCTCCTTGTTGAAGAAGAGCTGAACCGTTGGGGTGCCTGTGACACCGGCCTGCTGGGCGATCTCCTGCTCAGCTTCGATGTCGATCTCCACCCCCTGGGCCAGGCCGCCCAGTTCGTCGAGCACCCGCTTGAGCTGGGGCTTGAGCACGTGGCAGGGCCCGCAAGTCGGTGAGGTGTAGACCACCAGCAGGGGCTTGCTGCTGTCGTGATACAGCTTGCGCAGGGCAAAGCTCCCCTTCTGCCAGAGGGCATCGGGGTCGAAGTTGTCCGCGTCGCTCACGGCCGTGCGCTGGCGCTCCCCCACCTCCACGGGATCCACCGGATCGTGGCTGACGGTGACGGCGAGGTCGTGCTCCGTGAGCCAACGCTCCGCCGCCAGGGCGGCCTGGCAGCCACTCCCGGCGGCCGTGATCCCCTGGCGCCATTCCGCATCGGCCACGTCCCCGGCGGCATAAACCCCTTCGAGGCTGGTTTCCGGATGGCCCGGGCGGGTGATCAGGTAGCCCTTGGCATCGGTCTCCAGTTGCCCCTGCACCAGGCGGGTGTTGGGGGTGTGTCCGATGGCGTAGAAGAGGCCCCGGACGGGCAGGCGTTCGCTGCTGCCATTGACGCTGTCCCGCAGGTCGATCGCCTCCAGCCACTCCGTCCCGGTGCAGTCGGCCACCTGACGGTTCCAGTGCACCTGGATGCTGCTGTTGGCCAGGACGCGATCGGCCATCGCCTTGCTGGCCCGCAGCTTGTCTCCCCGCACGATCAGGTGGACCCGGCTGGCGTACTTGGTCAGATAGACCGCCTCCTCGCAGGCGGAGTCACCACCGCCCACCACCGCCAGATCCACATCGCGGAACTGGGGGGTGGCACCGTCGCAGATGGCGCAGGCGCTGATCCCTGCGTTCCAGAAGCGCTCTTCACTGGGGAGCCCCAGTCGGTTGGCACTGGCCCCGGTGGCCAGGATCACCGCCTGGGTTTCGATCGTGCGGCCCTCCGCCTGGATCCGGAACGGTCGCTGGGAGAGATCGATGGCATCGGCATCGGCCTCCACCAGGCGGGTCCCCCAGCGGACGGCCTGGGCCTTGATCCGATCCATCAGCTCCGGCCCCAGGATGCCGTCGGGGAAGCCGGGGAAGTTCTCCACATGGGTGGTGGTCATCAGCTGACCACCGGGGATGCCCCCATCCTTGAAACCGGTGATCACCACAGGCGAGAGGTTGGCCCGGGCGGCGTAGATGGCTGCGGTGTATCCGGCCGGACCGGAGCCAACGATCACAAGGTTTTCGACGGGCCCTGGAGCACCAGCTGCCATTGCTTAAGCGGAATGACTTCGCTTTAAGTCTAGGGATCGATCCGCCGCCCTGGTGAGGTGCCTTGGTGGGCCTCCCTGGTGCGCCAGTGGACGGTCGAATAACTCTGGGCACCTAAAATTTGATTCTAAAGATTATCTTTAGATTTCGAGAAGGCCGTCGGGCTCGTTGCTGTTTTCGATTCCGGGAAAAGCACTCAGGTCGGGAACCATCAAGACCTGCTCGGCCATCAGTTCAGGGTGCTCGTCAATGCAGAGGATCCATTCCCGGAACTCCTCAGTCAAGGCATAGCTGTCTTCATATTGCTCCCGATCGTCGAGGCAGGCGATGCGGCCAGTGGACCAATTGATCGCCACCGTTAATCGGCGTTGGATCGAGCCTTTCATGGGTCGCTTGCGCGTGAGACAAGGTTGGCGACCCGTGGGCCGCATTGCCTTGTCGGTTCGCAGAAGTTCGCATCTTTTGCTGCAATCAATGTGTATTCATTGCTGCATTAGGAAATCCGGCAGGGCCGGACCCCGCATCCGGATCACCGCTCCGGCCCCGTCCTCCACGGCCTGCAGCGGCAGCGAAGCCCCTCGGCCGGCTCCGCTGGGTTCCTCTGGACTCTCGTTGCTGCGCGGTTTGAGCACGTAGGGCTCGCTCAGCGACCAGGTCCGGGCGTACTGCATCAGCAGGGGATCGGCGGGGGCAAACACGTAGGAGGGGTGCCGCGGAATGCTTTCCTGCTCGGCCCGCTGTCCGTTCATCCGCACGGCCCGGGTGATCGCCTGGACGAAGCGGGTCCGGGTCACCACGGTGGTCAGGTAGGCCACCACCCGCAGGCGAGGCGCGTCAAAGCCCTCCGCGCACATGTCGATGCTGACCAGCCAGTCGGCGTCGCCTGCCTTGAAGGCCTCCATCCGCTGGGGGGCCTCCGGATCTTGGGAGTGCACCAGCTGCACCCGGTCCCCCTCCTCCTCCAGGAGCCCGCAGATGCGCCGGGCGTGGGCGATGTCGCGGGCCACCACCAGTCCCCCCGCCTCCGGGTGATCCCCCCGCACCGTCTCCAGGCGTTTGCGGGCATTCAGGAGCAGGCGCAGGGCGATGCTGCTGCTGTCCCCGAGGCGGATGGCCCGGCGCAGGTTGCGGGCCCGCCAGCTCTCCCGCTCTTCCTGGGACAGGGGGGATCGCTCCGTGTCGCCCTGCTCCCCTTGGCGACCGTGATCCACCCAGCCATCTTGAAAGCGGAATTCCAGCGGCCGCACATCCCCGGCGGCGATCAGTTCCCGCGGTTCCACGCTGAGATCGGGGGCGATCTGCTCCACCCACTCCTGCCCGTCATGGACCTGGATCCGGCGCGCGGAGCAGAAGCCCAGGTTGTCGGCTCGAAATGGGGTCCCCGTGAGGCCCAGCCGCAGGGTGGCCCGCTGGCTCAGCTGGCTGAAGGCATGGCCCCAGGCCGTGGCTTCCGGCTCCTCAGGATCAACCCCCAGGTGGTGGACCTCATCGGCGATGGCCAGCCACGGACCCCAGCCCCAGCTGCTGAATTGACCCAGCAGGTCCTCCAGGTTGCGGCCCGCCGCCTGATAGGTGATCAGCAGGCCGTGCTGATCCTGCAGATCGGCCCCGCTCAGGCCGGGCTGCCATTCCCTGAGCTTGAGCTGCAGGCGCTCACAGGAGGCGATCCACTGCGAGGCGATGGAGCTGCGGTGGCAAAACACCAGGAACCGCTGCAGGCGTCCCTCCCGCAGCAGGCGCTCAAAGCTCAACAGGGCGCCCAGGGTTTTCCCGGCCCCTGGCCCGGCATTGATCAACACATCCCCACTGCCGCCGCGCTCCAGGCGGCGCCGCAGCAGCTGAATCAGTTGGATCTGCCACTGCCGGGGTGTCAGCTGCGTCAGCGGGAGCGGGGCGGGGCTGCTGCAGGGCTGGGCACGCCTCGGTAGGCGCAGGTCAAACGACGGGGAGGGCATCCCGCCATTGTGTGGCGACTGGCAAGACAGATTCGGGAACTTCTACCTATTCGCATTCCTGGAGGAACCCTTACCGTCCGGCCATCACCCCGCTCCCGGGCCTCCCGCCCCTCAGCCCATGGATGAGCGTTCCCCCTTTGCGTTCAGCCCCGACGAATGGCGCCAGCGCCTCGAGCAGGCCCTGGATCTTGAGTGTGATCTCGATCCGATGATTCTCCGGGCCCGTCAGCTGCGGCGTCAGGGCTCCAATCCCCAGGCCCGCTGCCTAGAACAGGAGCTTCTGCCCCTCTTCTGAAGCTCGATGCACCTGGCTGTCACCGGCGCCTCCGGCAAAACAGGCTGGCGGGTTGTTGAAGAAGCCCTCGGCCGCGGTCACCAGGTGCGGGCGATCGTCCGGCCCACCTCCCAGATCCCCGATGGCCTCGAAGGGGCCGAGGTGCTTCGACTCGATCTGGGGGATCGGACCGCCCTCGAAGCCGCGCTGCGTGGTTGCGATGCCCTGGTGATCGCCACCGGTGCCCGTCCGAGTGTTGATCTGTCCGGACCGTTGAAGGTGGATGCCCTGGGCGTCCGCCAACAGCTCCAGGCCTGCCAGGCCGTGGGCCTGCAGCGGGTGGTCCTGGTGAGCTCCCTCTGCGCCGGGCGCTGGTGGCATCCCCTCAACCTGTTCGGCCTGATCCTGGTGTGGAAGCGCCTGGGGGAAGCCTGGCTCGAGCAGAGCGGGCTTCAGGTCACCGTGGTGCGTCCTGGAGGGCTGAAGGAAGCGGAGAGCGATCTCTCCCAGCAGCGCCTGCGCTTCTCCGGCGCCGATCAGCAGGTGGATGGCAGCATCCCCCGCCGCCTGGTGGCTCAGGTCTGCCTCGATGCCTTGGAAACCCCAGCCAGCATCGGGCGGATCGTCGAAATTACCTCCAGCTCCGAGGCTGAGGACACCCCAGACGCAGCGGCAACCCTGGCTGCCTGGCTGGCCTAGGCCATGTCCGGAAGTGGCCACACGACCAAGGGATTGATTGCCTGAGGACCCCACGGCGTCGAAAACTGGGACGGTTCTGACGTGACGGCAAACAGCATTGATCCGTGTGTTGGTGCCGCGGGACTGTCGCCCTGGCGAAACGCGGGTAGCGGCGACCCCTGAAACCGTTCGCCGCCTTTCGGCCCGCGGCTGCTCGTTCCAGATTGAGCGGGGTGCAGGCGAGGCGAGCGGTTATCCCGATGCCGCCTATGAGGAGGCCGGAGCCTCCCTGGTGGACGCGGGCCCCGAGGTCTGGGGGCAGATCGATGTGGTGATGGCCGTCCAGGGATCCTCCCTGGTGCAGGGCAGGGCCGAACTGGAGCACCTGCCGGCGGGCGCCGTGCTGGTGGGCCTGCTCGAACCCCATGGCAATGACGACCTGAAAACGCGCCTGCAGCAGCGCAACCTCCAGGCCCTCGCCCTGGAGCTCCTGCCTCGCATCAGCCGGGCCCAGAGCATGGATGTGTTGTCGTCTCAGGCCAACCTTGCGGGCTATAAGGCGGTGATGTTGGCAGCCAACGCCTATCCGAAGATCTTCCCGATGCTGATGACGGCCGCCGGCACGATCCAGCCGGCCCGGGCCCTGATCTTGGGGGCCGGTGTGGCAGGACTGCAGGCCCTCGCCACCGCCCGCCGTCTGGGGGCCGTCGCCTACGTGAGCGATGTGCGGCCTGCGGCCAAGGAGCAGGTGGAATCCCTGGGCGGTCGCTTCATCGATCCGCCTGAGCTGGATCAAAAGCCCGGGGAATCCGGCGGCTACGCCAAGCAGGCCACGGAAGACTTCCTGGCGGCGCAGCGCCGGCAGCTCACCGAGCAGCTGGCCCTCGCCGACATGGTGATCTGCACCGCCCAGGTCCCCGGTCGCCCCGCTCCGCGTCTGATTGATGACGCGATGCTGCAGCACATGCGTCCCGGCAGTGTCGTGGTGGATCTGGCGGTGGCCCAGGGGGGGAACTGCGAAGGCACCCAGCCCGGCACCACCGTCTACCGCCATGGCGTCCAGCTGATCGGGGCCGATCAGCTGCCCTGCTCAGTGGCCAACCACGCCAGCGCCCTCTACGCGCGCAACCTGGCGGCTCTGCTGGAGCACATCCTGAATGCCACGCCCGCGGATGCCTCGGGTCTGCATCTCGACCTGGAAGATGAGATCGTGGCGGGCTGCCTGTTCACCCAATCCCCCGTCGCTGTTGGAGGTGCTGCATGAGCAGCCTGAATGAAGCCCTCTGGGTGCTGCTCCTGGGCAGCCTCCTGGGGCTGGAATTGATCGGCAAGGTGCCCCCCACCCTGCATACCCCCCTGATGAGCGGGGCGAACGCCATCAGTGGCATCACCATCCTCGCTTCCCTGAGCCTGATCAGTCAGGCCCAGGGCAACCAGCCGCTCCTGCTGCTCGGGGCCATTTCCCTGGGATTCGCCCTGTTCAACGTGGTGGGAGGCTTCCTGGTCACCGACCGGATGCTGGCGATGTTCGGACGTAAGAAGTCGGGGGCAGGCCGATGAGCGTGATTCCGTTTCTCGGTTATGCGATTGATCTGCTGGCGGTTCTGCTGCTGGCTTTAGGCCTCAAGGGCCTCTCCAAGGTGCGTTCCGCCCGCTCCGCCAATGGTCTGGCGGCCCTGGCGATGGGTCTGGCGGTGGCCGGCCTGCTGCTTCAGGAGCAGCCGGATGCCCTTGCCTGGCTTTGGATCGTGCTGGGTTCCCTCGTGGGCGGCGGCTTGGGCTGGCTGATGGCTCGCCGGGTGGCGATGACCGCCATGCCCGAAACCGTGGCCCTGTTCAACGGCTGTGGGGGCATGGCCTCCCTCCTGGTGGCCCTGGCCGTAGCCCTGTTTGGCGACGGCAGCGCCGACATGGTCGAGCTGGTCTCGGTGGTGATCTCGGTCTTCGTCGGCGCCATCACCTTCAGCGGCTCGATCGTGGCGATGGGCAAGCTGCAAGGCTGGCTGGGGACCCCCGCCTGGACCCAGAGCCAGGTGCGCCATGGGGTCAACATCGCCATCGCCCTGGCTGCCCTCGTGGGTGCCCTGGCGGTGCCCGGCAATCCGGCCGGTTCCGCCCTATGGCTGCTGGTGGTGGCCTCCACCCTCCTGGGCATCGGCGTCACCCTGCCCATCGGCGGGGCGGACATGCCGGTGGTGATCTCCCTGCTGAACTCCTATTCCGGTGTGGCCGCGGCGGCCGCCGGCTTCGTGGTTGGCTCCCAGTTGCTGATCGTGGCCGGCGCCATGGTCGGGGCGGCGGGCCTGATCCTCACCCAGGTGATGTGCACCGCGATGAACCGCTCCCTGGTGAGCGTCCTGTTTGGCGGTGCCCTTGGCGGCAGCGCCCATGTCGGCGGCGGCGGTGACGAGGCCGGTTACAGCCACATCGTCAGCTGCAGCGCCGAAGAGTGCGCCATGGCCCTCGAGACCGCCGAGCGGGTGGTGTTCGTGCCCGGCTACGGCCTGGCGGTGGCCCAGGCCCAGCACGCCCTGCGGGAGCTCTCCAAGTTGCTGGAGGCCAAGGGGGCCGAGGTGAGCTACGCCATCCACCCGGTGGCTGGACGCATGCCCGGTCACATGAATGTCCTGCTGGCGGAGGCCGACGTGCCCTACGAGCAGCTGGTGGAGATGGACACGATCAACCCCGAGTTCCCTCGAACCGATGTGGTGATCGTCCTGGGGGCCAACGACGTGGTCAACCCCGATGCCAAGAACGATCCTCAAAGCCCCCTGTTCGGCATGCCCGTGCTGGAGGTGGATCAGGCCCGTCAGGTGTTCGTGGTGAAGCGCAGCATGGGCGCCGGTTACGCCGGCATCAAGAACGCCCTGTTTGAGCTCCCGCAGACCGCCATGGTCTTCGGTGATGCCAAGGCAGTCCTGCAGCAGCTCTGCTCGGAGGTGCGCAGCGCCGGCTGAGACTGGCCTGATGGAGTCGAACAGCCTGGAGCCGACCCAACTGCTGCGGGAGCTGGATCTTCAGCCCTTCCGTCCGCGCCTCCCCTGGATCGGGGCCGATCTGCAGACCCTCAGGGATACCGTCCGCCGGGATGCCCTGGGGCCCGACAGCGGAACCCCGATCGCGTTCCCCATCGGCCCGTCAGAACACCTGCTCGCCATGCACGACCCCGCCCCGGGGGCGGATCCCCTCGGGCTGGTGGTCCTGATGCATGGCCTCGGCGGCAGCAGTGAGCGCGAGGGC
>JAURGL010000190.1 GCA_030833825.1 Vulcanococcus sp. SFB_649D_100_25
TTCTCACAATTTATTTCTTTTCCTGCCGAACATCTTGCGAAAAGCTTGCGGGCGAGACCACTTCCTGGGTTGGCCGAGATTGGGGTTCACAGCGTGAATGCCTCGTCGGAGCGCAGGCCCGCCTGCACCCGCCAGAGATTCACGTAGGCCCCTCCAGCGGCGATCAGGGCCTCGTGACTGCCGCGCTCCACGATGCGGCCCTGGTCCATCACCACGATCTGATCGGCGTGACGCACGGTGGAGAGCCGGTGGGCGATCACCAGGGTGGTGCGCTCGGCGGTGATCACATCGAGGGAGCGCTGGATCGCCGCTTCCGTTTCGTTGTCCACCGCCGCGGTGGCCTCATCGAGGATCAGCACCGGCGGGTTCTTGAGGATGGCCCGGGCCAGGGCGATGCGCTGGCGTTGTCCACCGGAGAGGCGCTGGCCCCGTTCGCCCACCACCGTGTCGTAGCCCTGGGGCAGGGCCTCGATGAAGCGGGAGGCCTCCGCCAGTTGGGCGGCCCGTTCGATCGCGGCGCGGGGCGCATCAAAGCTCCCGTAGGCGATGTTCTCGGCCACCGTTCCGTGGAACAGGAACACCTCCTGGCTCACCAGGCCGATGGCGCGGCGCAGGTCCGAGAGCTGCAGCTGCTGGATCGGGGTCCCATCGAGCAGGATCTGGCCCCCCTGCAGCTCATAGAGCCGCAGCAGCAGTTTCACGATCGTGCTCTTGCCTGAGCCGGTGGCCCCGACGATCCCGATGGTGCTGCCGGCGGGCACCTCCAGGTTGAAGTTCTCCAGCAGAGGCTTGCGCCCGCTGTAGGCGAAATCCACCTGCCGGAAGGCAAGGGCGCCGCGCACTCTGCTCAGGGGCAGGGGGAGATCCCCGCTGGGGATGGCGATGGGGGTGTCGATCAGATCCAGCACCCGCTGGCTGGAGGCCATGGCGCGCTGGTAGTCATCGAGGGTGCGCCCCAGGCTGGTGAGGGGCCAGAGGAGCCGCTGGGTGATGAACACCAGGAAGGAGTAGGTGCCCACGGCGATCACCCCGCGCCAGGCCTGCAGCCCGCCGATCACCAGGATCGCCAGGAAGGCGAACAGGATCGCGAAGCGGATCAAGGGGATGAAGGCGGCCGAGAAGCGGATGGCCCGGGCATTGCTGATCCGGTAGGCCTGGCTTTGCTCGGCGAGCCGTTGGTTTTCCCAGGGTTCGGCTGCATAACTCTTGATCGTGAGCATCCCCCCGAGGTTGTTGGCCAGGCGGCTGGCCAGGTCCCCGGCCCGCTCTCGCACCTCCCGGTAGCGGGGTTGAAGACGCTTCTGAAAGCTCAGGGAACCCCAGAGAATCAGGGGGATCGGGATGAACGACACCCCCGCCACGGTCGGGGAGAGCCACACCATCGCCCCGCCCACGGCCAGGACGGTGGTGATCAACTGCAGGATTTCATTGGCGCCGTGATCGAGGAAGCGCTCCAGTTGGTTGATGTCGTCATTGAGGATTGCCAGCAGCCGGCCGCTGCTGCTGGCCTCGAAGAAGCCCATCTCCAGGTTCTGCAGATGGTCGTAGGCCTCAAGCCGTAGCTCGTGCTGCACGGTCTGGGCCAGGTTCCGCCAGAGCAGGGCATAGAGGTATTCGAACAGCGATTCGGCGCTCCAGATCACAAAGGAGAGCGCCGCCAGCACCCCCAGTTGCCCGGGCACGGAGGTGACCCCGAAGGCCGCCAGCCAGGAGGTGTTCTGCTGCACCACCACATCCACCGCCAGGCCGATCAGTACCGGTGGGGCCAGGTCGAACAGCTTGTTCAGCACCGAGCAGGTGGCCGCCAGCCAGACCAGGCGGCGATGGGGGCGCAGGCTGCGCAGCAGGCGCTGCAGGGGAGATGGAGTGGAGGCCATGGGCTGCATTCAAGGTCAGCTCGGCAGCGGCCGATGACTATGAAGCTGCTCTGTTTGAACAGTTCAGGGCTTTACAGCTGCGTTAGACCTGAACTGTCACCACCTGGAGGTGTTCATGACACGGACCAGAGACTTCCATCGCTTCCACCGTTGGACCGCGAAGCTGCGTCGCCGGAGCCTGCGTAATGCCCTGCCGGAGCCCCGGGAAGGGGAGCTGCAGCCCATCCATCCCAGGGCTGAGGTCCGCTGCCGGGAATGGCAGCACGACCAGC
>JAURGL010000191.1 GCA_030833825.1 Vulcanococcus sp. SFB_649D_100_25
GCCTTTGTCAACGTCACCACCACGTGCTTTGGGCCCGTGGCGTCTGCCGTGATGTACGGCAGGTTGATCTCGGTCTGACCGGTGCCAGAGAGCTCGATCTTCGCCTTCTCGGCTGCTTCGGTCAGGCGTTGCAGGGCCTGACGGTCCCTGCGCAAATCAATCTCGTGCTCCTTCTGAAAAGCATCCGCCAGCCAATCGACAATGCGCCGATCCCAGTCATTACCTCCCAGCTGGGTGTCCCCGCTGGTGGCCTTGACGTCAAACACCCCCTGGGCCACCCGGAGGATCGAGACATCGAAGGTGCCACCACCGAGGTCGAACACCAGCACACGTTTGACCGTGCTGCGGTCGAACCCGTAGGCGAGAGCCGCTGCCGTTGGCTCATTAAGGATGCGTTCAACGCTGATGCCGGCCAGGCGCCCCGCATCGCGGGTGGCCTGGCGCTGCGCGTCATTGAAGTAGGCGGGAACGGTGATCACCGCCGCCTCGACAGGCTCCCCCAGGTAGGTGCTGGCGTCATCGACCAGCTTGCGCAGCACGCTGGCGACAAGCTCCTCGGGGGCGTATTCACGCTCAGTGGCGGGGCAGACGATGCGGACGTTGCCCTGGTCGTTGGCCCGGACCGTGTAGGGAACGCTCAGGCTGCCGTCATCGAGCTCATCCCACTGACGACCGACGAAGCGCTTGAGATTGGCAAAGGTGTTGCGGGGGTTCAGCACCAGCTGGCGGCGGGCCAGCTGACCAACTAACAACTCTTGGTCCTTGCTGAATCCAACGACTGAGGGGGTGGTCCGGCCACCCTCGGCGCTGGCGATGACCTGCGGGCGGCCACCCTCGAGGACAGCAACCACGGAATTGGTGGTTCCCAGGTCGATACCAACGATCCGTGCCAACTGCGTTCCTTCGCCCGGGGGACTGTCACGTCGTGCCCCAAAGCTAACGGCATCAGGGCAGAGGGATAGATTTATCGGAGGTTAAGAACCCCATGGCCAGGAGTCCGCGGCTCGAGCTCTTTGCCTTGAGGCGACGCTCTCGTGCAGAGCGATTTCTTGACCGCAGCTTTCTTCAGCTGGCGGTCGGCCTCGCCGCGGTGGTGGGACTGCTGGTGCTCGCGATCCTTCTCACCGTCTTCAGCGGTGCCTGGGAAGCGATCCGCACCTTTGGGCTGGCCTTCATCACCACCTCGGACTGGGATCCCGGCAGCGAGCACTACGGGGCCTTCACCGCGATCTATGGAACCCTCGTCAGCTCAGGCCTGGCCTTGCTGATCGCCGTACCACTCGGAGTCGGGACAGCCATTTTTCTCACCGAAAACATCATCCCCAAGGCGGTGCGTGAGGTGCTTGGCGTGATGGTGGAGCTCCTGGCCGCCATCCCGTCTGTGGTCCTCGGCCTCTGGGCGATCGTCGTGATGGAACCGTTCCTTCGCCCGTTCCTCACCGAGCTGCACCGGCAGCTGGGCTGGATCCCCCTGTTCTCATCAGAGCCCCAGGGTCCTGGCTTGGCCCCTGCGGCTTTGATCTTGGTCGTCATGATCCTGCCGATCATCACGGCGATCTCCCGGGATGCCCTGACCCAGGTGCCCGATGGCCTCAGGCAGGCCGCGTACGGCATCGGGACCACCCGCTGGGGAGCGATTTTTCAGGTGATCCTGCCCGCCGCCATTTCCGGGATCACGGGGGGAGTGATGCTCGCCCTGGGCCGTGCCATGGGCGAAACCATGGCGGTCACGATGATCATCGGCAACTCGAACAACTTCAGTTTCAGCCTGCTTGCCCCGGCAAACACCATTTCATCGATGCTGGCCAACCAGTTCGGCGAAGCGCAGGGGATTCAAGTTTCAGCTCTGATGTATGCAGCTCTGTTGCTGATGCTGATGAGCCTGGCGGTCAACCTGCTGGCCCAGCAGGTTGTTCGGCGGTTGAGCCTGAAGTACTGAGCCGGAGCCATGACAGCAGGACGCTCTCTCAGTTATCGCCACGGCCTCTCGCGCAACATCTGGAACCGGGTGTTGTCGTCGATCGCTGCCCTGTTCACAGCCCTGGCGGTGCTCCCCCTGGTGCTGGTTCTGGTCTACGTGTTGATCAAAGGCGGGTCCCTGATCAACCTCCAG
>JAURGL010000192.1 GCA_030833825.1 Vulcanococcus sp. SFB_649D_100_25
GCCGTGATGATCGGTTCCCCCATCGCTCGCGCCGCTGAAGCACCCGGCCGTGGATTCCACTGGGGCATGGCCACCCCGAGCCCGGTGCTGCCCCGCGGCACCCGCATCAAGGTGGGCACCACCGGCAGCCTCGAGAAGATCCTCCGCGGACCTGCTTCCCTCGACGACGGGACCCAGAACCTGCTGGGCTGCATCAAGACCTCGATGGGAACCCTGGGGGCCCGCACCCTCAAGGAAATGCAGCAGGTGGAAGTGGTGGTCGCCCCCTCCCTGCTCACGGAGGGCAAGGTTTATCAGAAGGCCCAGCAATTGGGCATGGGCAAGTAGGCGACCGCGTTAGCCTCCGCTTGTGCGGGCTTAGGCCCTCACACTCCTCACACCCCCTGGCCCGGCGCGTCCGGGCTTTCACTTATTAAGGTCCCGGCCGCCCAGGCCGGTAACGAGTTTCGGCAGCCATAGGCCAAGGCCAAAACTCGTTGCTACATTCCAAAAACCCTGATCACCTACCGGATGTCCAGCGCTGCAGCCGTCACCGACGCTTCCTTCGAGCAAGACGTGCTCAAGAGCGATGTGCCCGTGCTGGTTGATTTCTGGGCCCCCTGGTGTGGCCCCTGCCGCATGGTGGCCCCGATCGTCGATGAGATCGCCAAGGAATTCGAGGGCAAAATCAAGGTGTTCAAGCTGAACACTGACGAAAACCCCAACGTGGCCAGCCAGTACGGCATCCGCAGCATCCCCACCCTGATGGTGTTCAAGGACGGCCAGAAGGTGGACACCGTTGTTGGCGCGGTCCCCAAGACCACCCTCTCCGGCACCATCTCCAAATACCTCTGAGTACTGCCGCCCGGTAGGCTCCAAGCCCGGCTACAGCCGGGCTTTTTTGTTGGCCATCCACAGTGGCCGTGCCTCTTCTGCCGATGGAGCAAAGCCCTCTACAGGCCCTGGCCGATGCCCTGCAGGATCACCCCCAGCGCCGGGCGATCGAGCGGAGCATCGTGAGCCTGCTGGAGATTGCCCGCAGCAGCAGCGACAGCGATGAGTGGCGTCTGATTAATGGCGCCCTTGCCGATATCCGCGACGGCCTCGGCGTCTTTGCCCCCCATCGTCAAACCCGCAAGGTGACGGTATTCGGCTCCGCCCGCACCTCTCCCGAGGAAGCCGCGTATCGCCTTGCTCAGGAGCTGGCGGCGGAGGCGGTGGCTCGCGGCTTTGAGGTGATGACCGGGGCCGGCGGCGGGATCATGGAGGCCGCCAACAGTGGGGCCGGCTGCGAGAACAGCATCGGCCTGAATGTGGACCTGCCCTTTGAGCAGCATGCCAACCGCTACGTGAATGGCTGCGACGGCAGGCTGCTGCACTTCCGCTACTTCTTCACGCGCAAACTGTTTTTCCTGCGGGAGAGCGATGCCCTGGTGGTCATGCCAGGTGGCTTCGGGACCTTCGACGAACTGTTCGAATCCCTCACCCTCATTCAAACGGGCCGCACCCCCCCCATCCCCCTGGTGATGCTGGCCCCCAGTGGTGATCACTTCTGGCCCGACTGGCTCCAGGACATCCAGCAGGACCTGGCCAGCCGCGGCCTGATCTCACCGGAAGACACCAGTCTGCTCAAGCAGGCCAGCACGGCCTCCGAGGCGATGGCGCACATCTGCCACTTCTACCGGGTCTTCCACACGGCGCAGTTCGCGGAAGATCGCATGGAGCTCCTGCTCCACTGCCCCATTCCAAGCGACACCCTGAGCAACCTCAACCGAGAGTTCGATGAGCTGGTGGATGAGGGCAACATCAGTCAGGGGGAAAGCTGCGACAGCAATGGGATCCTTCGGCCCTGCCTGCGTTTTCACCTCGACCGTCGCCGCATCGGCCTGCTCTATCGCTTGATCGATCGCCTCAATGACCTCCCCTTGGAGGTGACCCCTGCGATCGAGCAACCTGGACAACGTGTCTGCAGCGTGCCTCCCTGCCCATGACCCGCATCGGCCTGATCGATTACGGCATGGGCAACCTGCACTCGGTGCAGCGGGCCTTTGAGCGCCTGGGCTGCGAGGTGATCAGCGTCCAGCAGCCGGAGCAGATGGAGCCCTGCCAGGCCCTCGTGCTGCCG
>JAURGL010000193.1 GCA_030833825.1 Vulcanococcus sp. SFB_649D_100_25
TACCAGCTGAGCAGCGAGGTGGCCTGCTGGCTGTTCTCGATGCTGTTGACATCACAGACCTTCATCGAGCCCTGGAGGCGCTGGTCGGTGGGGAGCTGCTTCATCATCCCGTAGCTCGACAGCTTGCCGTCGGCGGAGTCGAGAATGATGGCGCTACGCACGGCCTGCAGGCTGTTCTGCTGGCTGTAGTAGGGGGTGTAGTTGTTCTCCTGAATGCTCTCTTTCAGGAACTGCTCACCCTTGGGGGAATACAGGAAGCGAGCCACAGCGGCCACATCCACGGAGTATTCCTGCTGAAGACCAGCCTGGAGCTGATCTTTGGACCAACCGGACAGGTCGGAGAGGTTGCGAGGAACGGGGTTGTCGATCACCTCGTTACCGCCCAGGGGCAGCAGGGTGTTGGAGCGAACGAAACCGTTGCTCACCGTCCGGGCGGTCTGGGTGGGGAGACCGGAAGGCTGGATGAAGGTCGGAGCGCCGAAGCCGACGCCGGACTGATCGGAGTTGATGGTGGTGGGGCCGTTCTGAGGGATGGCCTGCGCAGACAGGCCTGCCATCAGGAAACCAACGCCAGCCAAGGGAAGGAGTGCCTTGCGCATGGGTTTGCAGAGGAAGACATCCCCGGTATGGCGAGTCCCGTGGGACGCGACACGGCAACTCTGGTTTGTTTTAAGAATCGGCTGCGTAAAAAACAAACTCAACCGCCCTCAGCCCACTGGGTATCGCCCGCGCCATCCCCCACCAGCGCGCAGAGCCAGCCGCCGGACTCCAGGCAAAGCGAGGGGGGCTTGAGGCCCCGTTGCAGGTGGATTAACTCCTGCTTGGTGTCATCCCAATACCAATGGCGCAACTCCTCCGCGATGGAGGACGCCATCCACTTAATCGCCGCCTCCTTGCGCACCCAACTGCGCAACACCTGCAGGCGACGCACCTCCGCCGGCAGCGCCAGCAACGCCTGGTTCTCCTCAGGCGGGAAAAAACGCTGGGCCAAGAGGTCCGCCTGCAGCACGCGGTCGCGGCGCTCCAGGTCCACCCCCACCGCCCAGGGGGACCAGGCCAGCAGGAGTTGCTCACCGCTATGGCTCAAGCTCACAAATCCCCAGCCCGCCTCCAGCCGCGGCGCCTCGCCAGGGGGGCTGCAGAGGGGAATGGACTCTGCAGAGACCGCAAACAAAGCAGCCAGGCGGGCGCGGAGCTGCTGGCGGCTGGAGCGATATCGGGGCTGGAGCGCAGCGGGCAAGGCCGCACACCACAGCTGCTCCTGGGGGGACAGGCCTGCAGCAGAGGGCTGCGCCAGTGGGCTGAGCCAGAGCTGGGGCGCCTGCGCTGGCAGTCCTTCTAGGCTCCCGCCAGTTGAACCCTCACCCCCCATGGCCCTGCAGGTCGGAGACGTCGCACCGGAATTCAGCCTGCCTGATCAAAGCGGCAACAGCGTCAGCCTCAGCAGCTTCCGGGGGCAGCGGGTGGTGATCTACTTCTATCCCAAGGACGACACCCCGGGCTGCACCAAGGAAGCCTGCAACTTCCGCGATCAGTGGGCCAGCTTTGAGAAACACGGCATCGCGGTGCTGGGGATCAGCAAGGACGGCGCCACCAGCCACAGCAAATTCATCAGCAAGTACGACCTGCCCTTCACCCTGCTCAGTGACGCTGAGCCCTGCCCCGTAGCCGCCAGCTACGACAGCTACGGCCTCAAGAAATTCATGGGCCGCGAGTACATGGGCATGATGCGCCACACCTTTGTTGTGGATGCCGAAGGAAAGATCGAGAAGGCTTACCTCAAGGTGAAGGCGGCCTCGATGGCCGACGACATCCTTCAGGACCTCGGCCTCAGCTGAGCTGATCCAGGGCCTCCAGACACAACTGAGGGGCCAACACCAACGGACTCGGGTTCAACCAGGGGGCCAGGCGCTGGGCGTCGCCCCCGGTCAACCAAAGCGTGCAGCCGCTCTCCAGCTGCCCCCTCGCCTGCTTGACCGCACCGACCATGGCCTGCAGGCAGCCCACCTCCATGGCAGCGGCGGTCTCCCTCGGCCAGGGCGGCAGGTTCTTCGCCTCAGGCTGGGTCAGCGGCAACTGCGCGGTTCCCTGATGC
>JAURGL010000194.1 GCA_030833825.1 Vulcanococcus sp. SFB_649D_100_25
CTTGTTGCTCGCCTCAGTGAGGTTGGCGTCGGTCATGGTGCATCTTCCGCCTCAGGCCGCTTCTAGCAGCGCTAGCCACTGATGCCAACGCTGCCGCTCCCACTTGCCCATGGCATTGCGCTGGAGCATGGGGCACTCCAGCCACCGCCGCGGCCGTTGCGCAGGGGGCAGCTGTTGAACCAAGTCCTGCAGCCGGGGGACCAGCTTCGAGAACGGCGCCCCATCCAGGGGGCGCACCAGGGCCACCAAGCGTTCACCCCAAAGGGGATCGGGTTCCGGCAGCAGCAGCAGTTCCCCCAAGGCCACCCCTTGGCTCTGGCAGAGCGCCAGCAGCTGTCCCTCCAGCTGCTCCGGGAACACCGTTTCGCCCCCGCTCTGGATCGCCCCATCGAGGCGGCCCAGCACCTGCAGACCAGCGGGATTGAGCGCAGCGCGATCTCCACTGCTCCACCACCCCTCCTCCAGGAGCAACGGCTGCCAGCAGCCCTCCTGGAACCGGGCCAGGGCCAGGCTGGCGCTGCGCACCTGCAGGGCTGAACTGGAAGGATCAACACGGAGCTCGACGTGGGGCAGGGGTTGCCCGCAACCGTCGATCCCCTCCAGGAACTGCTCCGGTGGAAGCGCCGTGACCATGGCCGCGGTCTCGGTGCTCCCGTAGCAGGGCGACAGACGAATGTCCCACTCCCTGCAGCGCTGCGCCTGGGACTGGGTCAGGGCTGCCCCGCCAACCCAGACCACCGCAAAGCCCTTCAGCCAGTCGACGCCCGCGGGATGTCCCAGCAGCCGTTCCAACTGGGTGGGCACCAGAGACAACAGGGCTGGACGATCAGCGGCCACAGGCTGCTGCGTCGCCAGAGCCAGCGGATCGCGCATCAGCTCCGGGGGCAAACAGCGCAGGGCTGCCCCCCATTGCCTGGCGCGCACCCAGGGCATCAAGCCACTGATGTGATGCAGCGGCAGCGGGTCAAACAGCTCACAGCGGCCGGGATCAAGGCCGATGGTGGTCAACCACTGGGCCGTGGCCCGGGCCGCCTGCTGAACCTGAGCCACCGGCTGCAGGCACCACTGCCTCCCGCCACTGCTTCCGCCGCTGCCCAACACCAGGGCAGGGCCCTGCAGATCAGGCGGCAGATCCGCTGCCAACACGGGCTGCAGAGCTGCCCGCTCCTGGGGAGAGACCACCGCCACCACAGCGCCGTCGGCCAGGCCCTGCGCAAGCGCCTCCAGCACGCTGGAGTGCGCGCCCACCTGATCGATGAGCACCTGCAGCGTCATCCCGGAGCGGCCTCCCACACCTGCTCTGGATCAAGGCTGAACAAGGGGCCCTGAGGACTCCATCCCGGCGCCAGTCCGGGGGCCGTGGGAGTCGGCCCCTGGGCCTGCAAGCCGGCCAGGTGATGCAAAAAACGCAAACCGATGCCGGTTTCAAAGGCCGTGCTCAGCATCAAGCGGGGCTCGCCAGCCTGCAAACGCTGCAGCAAGGGCCGGGGGTCCGCGGCGGCCGCCGGACGATGAACCTGCCAACCGGGCCAGCGGCTGAGGTCGGGCGCTGGTGACACCCTGAGGGATTCATCCAGGGCAACCGGCAGCCGCTGCGCCAAGGCCAGCAGGCCCGTGTGATCCTCCGCAGGCAGCGGTTGCTCCAACCACTCCAGCCTGGGCTCCTCCTGGAGCTGATCCGCCCAGAGGGCCGCGGTCAGGCGGTCCCAGGCTCCATTGGCATCGAGGCGGAGCCGGGTGTGAGCCGGCAGGAGCTGCAACAACTGGTCCAGCAGGGCCCGCTCCGTGGCATCCGGCTCCACACCCACCTTCCACTTGAGCGTTCCCAGCTCCTGCGGTGGGTGCTCCCGCACCAGATCAAGGGCGGCCGAACCCACAGGCAGCAACAGCGCCGAGGCGGGGGCTGGCAGCCATCCCGCGCTTCCCAGACC
>JAURGL010000195.1 GCA_030833825.1 Vulcanococcus sp. SFB_649D_100_25
CCATCCTTTAAGCCAGGGCTCGACTCAGCGGGAGCGGGGCCGGGCGCTCTGCCCCTGACGACTGCGGGCACCACCGCCAGGGCCGGCGCCGCGACCGCCACCCGAGCGGCCGCCACCACGACCACGACCACCGCTGAGATCCAGGGGCGGCGCTGAGAGCACCGTGGGTTCAAACCCTGGCACCTCCTCGCGAGGGAGGCTCTTGCCCGTGAGCCGCTCAATCGCCCGGAGCAGCTCGTGCTCCTCAGCCGCCACCAGGGAGACCGCGTGACCGTTGTGCCCAGCCCGTCCGGTGCGGCCGATGCGGTGCACGTAATCCTCCGCCTGATTGGGCAGATCCAGGTTGACCACGTGGGGCAACTGATGGATGTCGATGCCCCGAGCGGCAATGTCGGTGGCGACCAGGACCCGCAGGTCACCACTTTTGAAGTCCTCAAGGGCGCGGGTACGTGCCCCCTGGCTCTTGTTCCCATGGATGGCTGCCGCAGCCATCCCCTCCTGGGTCAGGCGATCCGCCATGCGGTTGGCGCCGTGTTTGGTCCGAGAGAAGACCAGCACCTGCTGCCAGTCGTTGCTCGAAATCAGGTGGCAGAGCAAGTCGGCCTTGCGGCCCATGTCGCAGGGGTGGAGGACGTGCTCAACGGTGGCGGCGGTGCGGTTCTCCGGAGTCACCTGGAGCTGCACGGGCTCATGCAGCAACCCCGTCGCCAGCTTGCGGATCGAGGCCTCAAAGGTGGCGGAGAACAGCAGGTTCTGGCGCTTCGGGGGCAGCAGCCGCAGGATCTTCTGGATGTCGCGGATGAAGCCCATATCCAGCATCCGATCCGCCTCGTCAAGGACAAGGATCTCGACGCGATCAAGGCGTAGGGCCCCCTGCTGCGCCAGATCCATCAGACGACCAGGGGTGGCCACGAGGACATCGGCCCCGTCCCGGAGGCGCTGGATCTGGGGGTTGATCTTGACCCCCCCGAAGACCACATCGGAGCGCAGATCGAGGTGGCGGGAATAGGCCGCCACGTTGTCCCCCACCTGGGCAGCCAGCTCTCGGGTCGGGGTGAGGACCAGGGCCCGCACCACCCCCTGCCGTGCATGGGGTCCGTGGCGCAGCCGCTCCAAGATCGGCAGGGTGAATCCCGCCGTTTTGCCCGTCCCGGTTTGGGCCGCAGCCATCACATCACGGCCCGCCAGCACCACCGGGATGCACTGTTGCTGAATCGAAGAGGGGGTGCTGTATCCCTTTCTCAGCACCGCCTCGACAATCGGGCGCCCCAGGCCGAGGGCCAGGAACGGTGAAGCGTCAATCTGCTCAGCCGCCACGGGCTCAAGGGCCGGGGCCGCAGCTGCCTGGGCCTTGCGGATGAGAGGGGCAGACCGGCGACGGCGACCGGATGGTCGTGCGGAGAGAGTGATAAGCAAACCTCGCGAACCCTCAGCCTAGAAGTCGGCTTTCGGTGTACAGCTCGCGGGCCTGCTCAAGGGTGCTCTGGAGTTCGGCATCGGACAGGACCGAGGCCTCAGGCCACTGCCCCGAAAGCCAGGTGCGACAGGCCGCCAGATCCATCTCGAAAAACGTTTCCTGGGCTGCCAGAACCCGGAACTTGAGGAACTCCAGCAAACGGGCCCGCAGGCGGGAGACGGGCACCAGATGCAGCTGCTCCGGGTTGACCTCCAGCTCAAGGCCATCCCCGAGGGTGAGCCCTGGCAGGAACGGGGCCAACACCTCCAGCCGTGAGGGGCTCTGGAAATGACGCTCCTTGGTTTCCGGATGGGGGTAGTAGATCAGCCCCGCCACCGCTCTCTCCCCAGCCCCATGGCGTAGGGAAATCCGCCAGAAGGAAAAGGTCTCCGGCGGATGCAGATCCGTCCAGTGCAGCAAGGGAAACGAATAGTCCGGCTGCTGCAACTCCCAACGGCATCCAGGGAAATC
>JAURGL010000196.1 GCA_030833825.1 Vulcanococcus sp. SFB_649D_100_25
TATGTCCACGCACAGCCAGATACGAAATCGATTGACCTTAATTCTCGCTGCAGTTTTTGGATTTGTATCAATTGGGTTAGCACCTGCTTATGCCATTGATGAGCGCGTCATCGATGTTGTTGAGGTTACGTGGGCAGGGGCTCCAGCACCTGGAGCAGCTGCAGCAGGGTTGCCCCTCCTCCGCTCGGCGGGGGCATCGTCACAACCCGGTAGCCGCGGAATCCCCCCTGCAGGGGGGACATCCACGGGGCCCGGTAGTCCTCCAGGTCAGCCCGGTTGATCAGACCGCCCCGCTCCCGCATCAGCCGGCTCAACGCCTCCGCCAGGCGGCCCCGGTAGAAGCAGTTGGGCCCCTCCCGCGCCAGGCAGCGCAGGCTCGCAGCCAGGGTCGGCTGACGCAGCCGCTCCCCCGGCGCGTAAGGGCTGCCATCCGCCTTGAAGAACTGCCGTGCGCTGGTGGGATCAGCCTTGAGCAGAGGGGCGGCGGCTTTGAGAGAGGCACTCAGTTCCGCCCCGACCGGGAAGCCCGTCTCCGCCAGATCGATGGCGGGCTGAAGCACAGCCCTCCACGGCAAGCAGCCATAGCGGCGCTGCACCTGGGCCAGGCCCGCCACCGTTCCGGGGACACCCGTGCTGAGCAGGCTGCGCAGGGCTCGCTCCCGGTTGACGCTGCCATCGGCATTGAGGAACAGATCAGGGCGGGCTCCAGCGGGGGCCATCTCGCGGAAGTTGAGGGCGATCGCTTCACCACGGCCGATCGAAACGGCCTCGGGCAGGGGCGGTCCCCGCCGAACCGCAGGGCAGGTGCTGATGGCTCCACTGCGGGGCAGCCACAGCACCAGGAATCCACCGCCGCCGAGGTTGCCGGCCTGGGGCAAGGTCACCGCCAGGGCCAAGGATGTGGCCACAGCCGCATCCACCGCATTGCCTCCGCGGCGCAGGATCGCGGCCCCCACCGCCGCCGCTTGCGCCTCCTGGGCCGCCACCAGGCCTCCACCGGATTCGATTGGATGGAAGCGCTGGCTGCTCTCCTGCAGCAGGTTCGCCCGGGCCGCGGGAGCGCCGACCGCCACGGCCATCAAGGCGAGAGTGCTGGTGACCAGAAATCGCGTCATCACGGCAGCGCCCCATACCCACCACCACCGGGGGTCGCGATGCAGAGGAGATCGCCGCTCTGCAACTGCAGCTGCACCGAGCCCGGGAGGCTGGCGCGGCATCCGTCGGCTCGGATCACGCTGTTGTGCCCGCACGCTCCTGGGGATCCCCCCGCCAGCCCGAAGGGAGGCACCACACGGCTACCGCTCAGGAGCGATGCGTTCAGGGGTTCCAGGGCCCGCAACTCACGGATCACGCCATCGCCGCCACACCAACGCCCGGCACCACCACTGCCGCTGCGGATCGCGAAGCGCTCCAGACGCACCGGTAAGCGCTGCTCAAGGATCTCGGGATCGGTGAGGCGTGAGTTGGTCATGTGACTCTGCACCGCATCGGCCCCGGGGAAGCCTTCCCCGGCTCCCGTCCCTCCGCAGATCGTCTCGTAGTACTGGCAGCGTCCATTGCCGAAGCTGAGGTTGTTCATCGTTCCCTGGGACGCCGCCAGGGCCCCAACGGCGGCAAACAGGGCATTGGCAACGGCCTGGGAGGTTTCCACATTGCCGGCCACCACCGCCGCCGGTGGCTGGGGATGCAGCAGGCAGCCCGGAGGCACGATCAGCTCCAACGGCTCAAAACAACCGGCGTTCAAGGGAATCGGCTCCCGCACCAGGCAGCGGAAGGCGTAGAGCACCACCGCCTTGGTGATCGCCAAGGGGGCATTGAGGTTGCCGGCCTGCTGTTCGGAGGTCCCCGTGAAATCGATCCGCGCCCGGCGGCGCTGATG
>JAURGL010000197.1 GCA_030833825.1 Vulcanococcus sp. SFB_649D_100_25
ACGATTCCGCTACCTGCCGCAGCTGGAGCTTCGCTCCCTCTGGTGCGCCCATGACCCGAGCGAGGCAGACCTCAGCGCGCAGCAGCAGGAGCTGTATGAAGCCTGGATGGAGGGCCGCACCGGCTTCCCGATCGTGGATGCCGCGGCCCGTTGCCTCCAGGCCGAAGGTGGCTGGCTGGAGCTGAATTTCCGCAGTCGGGCGATCTACGCCAGTTTCCTCAGCAACCTCTGCGGCATTGATTGGCGCTACGGGGCTCTGCACTTCATGCGGCATCTGATCGATGGGGACTGCCCGATTGATCACTACCAATGGGCGATGCAGGCCGGGGCGACCTATCGATCAGCGAAGGCCTGGAGCCGGATCTATCACCCGGGGCAGGTGGCGGTGAATCGCTGTGACCCCCATGGACTGTTCATTCGCCGCTGGCTACCGGAGCTCTCGGGTCTGACTAATGACCAACTCGGGGAACCCCCGGCCACAGCCCACTACCCAACGCCTCTGCTCGATTACACGCAGGCCAGGAAGCAACGCTTGGAGACGTTGACCCAGCAACGGCTGGCGATGGGAGACATCAGATCAGCCATGGCTCAGCTCCCTGAGCACTTCACCCCGTTTGGGAGCCATCTGTTCCCCAATGTCGAGGTGGGCTGGTCTGCAAATAGCAGCAGTGCTCTCTATCCCAAGGCGGTGGATCTCTCGAGCCTCGATTCCATTGGCTGGAGTGCTCTGCTCAGCTGGTTCAGCATGCGCCGCAGCGACGATGGGTCCGCTGACTCGCAAACCAAATCGGCCCGGCCATCGACACGAAAACAGCCCCCTGGTCAACTGAGCCTCAGCCTGGAGTGAGGCCGTTCTCCTGCTGGGAGACGATCCCGCTCCACTGAACGGCTTTGACCTGATCACGGCGCCAGGAGCGAAACAGCAGAGGCTCCGAGACCGTGCAGAGCGGACAGCTGCTGATCTGCTCGTCTGCCAGCCCCGCCAGCTGCAGGAGGCACTGGGTAGCCAAGCGGATGTCAAAGCGCCGGCGTTCCGGTTCGGGATCGCCCCGCACGGCTCCGCACTCCTCCAGCTCGGCGGCTGCCTGGGCGCCGCTGAGGTCGGGGCGAGCGCGCTGGAGCACCTGAACCACCGCATCCACCACCTCCATCTCCACCTGGTAGTGAGCACCGCTGACGGCTGGTCCCAGCGCCACCAGCAACTCGGAGCGGTGGCAGCCCTGCTGCTCCAGCAGCTCGATGGCATTCAGCAGGATGCCGCCCGCCAACCCGCGCCAGCCGGCATGGCAGGCCGCAACCCGGCCGCTGCGGGGATCGGCGATCAACACGGGTGTGCAATCAGCCCCGCACACCCACAGGCTCTGCCCACCGGCGTCACTCCAGAGGCCATCCGCCTCCGGCCATGGCTCGGCACTGGCCTGGCTGGCCGGCAAGACCAGGGCGCTGTGGACCTGCTTGGGGCGATGCACACTGATCCCGGCACTGACATACCCAGCCAGGACCTCAGGGCCGCGGTCATCCCACTGCCGGGTGAAGAAGCCGTGCTCGAACTCCTTCAGCAGATCGGCTTGGAGGTAGTACCCGCCGTAGCAACCGATCCAGGTCCACCCCTCCAGCGGATTGAAGCCGGCATCGGGGCGATCGAAGGGAGCGGGGACCGCTTCAGCCATGACGAAAGAGAAAGGATCAGGCGTCAGGCAGATCCCTCAGGATCCAGAAACCATCGAAGCCCTGCTGATCGGGCCCGGATTGAACAGCCAGAAATTGAACCCCGCAGGCCTGCTCACGGGACGCCTGGAAGGCGGCG
>JAURGL010000198.1 GCA_030833825.1 Vulcanococcus sp. SFB_649D_100_25
CACTACGTCAAATCGCTTGACACCAGCCTCTTTTACTGCGAACCAACTGACCCCATCGGGGCACTTGACGCTGGTTCTAGTACCGCTGGTTTCATGCTCTTCCACCCGGCGGCGGGCACTGACCACCGGGATCCCGCAGAGCGAGAGCTCGGCAGCGCTGAGGCAGAAGGTTTCATCAACACCGCTGGGATTCACCACCCCCACCGCCACGGAATCCAGCTGGCCATAGCGCTCCAGGCCGCAGCTGCCCTCAAACAGCACGCGATCGGCGGCCCCGCTGGCCTCGAGCAACCGGCGGCAATGGATCTCGTAGGGCGTGAGCTCCTCCCCTGAGCGCTGGCCGTACAGATCAGCGCCGCCGAAGACCCGCAGCCTCGCTTCGGGGCAGGCCCTGGCGATCACATTCCACTGGGCGGCGAGGCGATCAAAGGCCTTAAAAGGTGTGATCGCCCCCACGTAGGCCAGATCACGGGCGGCCAAGGCCGTCTGCCTGGATCGCACCCCAGCAGCGGGCACCAACACCGGATTGGGGATCACCACGGCTTGGCGCGAGAGGCGGCTGTGGCGGAAAAAATCGAGCTGGGCGCCGCTCACCAAGACCCAGGCCCGCAGGGCAGGTAGCGCTTCGGTGCGGGCCTGATCCAGGCAGCCGAGGTTGTGCAGCCAGGCCACCAGGGGCAGGGGGCTGTGCTCGAGGGCGGGCCAATCAGCGGGCGCCAACACCCCAGGGCGAAACACCAGAAACACCGCACCCCAGATCTGGGCACGCTGCAGGGCCTGGGGCAGATCCCCACCACCTCCACCGCACCGAGACCGGACACTTGCTGGTCTCTGGTGAGCAGCAGCAGGGGCTCAATGCCCTTTTGCAGCAGGGCCGCCACCGCCAGGAAGGCGAACTCCGTGCCGCCAATCCCTGGGTTACCAAGGCGGGGATCAGGCAGGGGGCCCAGGCCGGCGATGCCTCGGTTGTCGAGGAAAAAGGCCACGCGCATCGGCCCAGAATGCCAGCACCGATCAGAGCTGTATGCAGCGATCCGCCCTGGCAGTGGCAGCCTCTGCACTGGCCCTGCTGGCGTGGTTGCCTCTAGGGCTGGCCGGAGTTCCCCTCGACACTCCGGATGGGTTTCTGCATCTGGGCTGGGCCGCCGGCTGGGCCCGGCAACTGCAGGGCGGCAACCTTTGGCCCCAGTGGACCGATCTCAACTGGGCCGGGGCCGGCAGCTTTGCCCTGGCGATCTACCCGCCCCTGTTCCGCCTGATCCTGGGCGCCCCGATCGCCTTGGGGGTTCCCCCGGATCACGCCCTGGCCGGGGCCCTGCTGGTGGTGTTCCTGGTCAACACCTGGGGGGCAGCGGCCCTGGCGCAGATCTGGTTGCCCCGTGGGCGCTGGCGCTGGCTGCTTGTGCTGCTGGCGGCGCTGAACCCCTACTTCCTGGTGAACGTCTACGTGCGCGGGGCCTGGCCGGAAGCCCTCGCCCTGGCCTGCCTGTGGTGGCTGGCGGCCGGCTTGGCCGCCCTGCTACGCCAGCGAGCCTGGGGGCTCCCAGTCACCACAGCAACGCTGGCCGCAATCGTGCTCAGCAACTGGAATTCCACCCTGCTCACCCTGGTGCTGTGGGGCCTGGCGGCGATGGGTCTGGGCCTGCAACGGGCCTGGACGCCGCTGCGCCGCTGGCTCCTGGCCCTCGGCATGGCCCTGGCACTCACCTCGGTGTTCTGGTGGCCTGCCCTGCAGCTGCTGCCGAGCCTGAGGGCGCCGATTCCGGCGGGCCTACTGCCCGGTGAATTTTTCC
>JAURGL010000199.1 GCA_030833825.1 Vulcanococcus sp. SFB_649D_100_25
AGCTGGGGATCACCACCATCGAGCTGCTGCCGGTGATGGCCTTCGACCCCCACGATGCCCCGGCCGGCCGCCACAACTACTGGGGCTACAGCCCCTTGAGCTGGCTGGCCCCGCACCACGGCTACCAGCAGGGAGACGACCCGCTGCAGATTCGCCATCAGGTGAGGCAACTGGTGATGGCCTGCCATCAGGCCGGCCTGGAGGTGCTGGTGGATGTCGTCTACAACCACACCTGTGAGGGCAATCAGGCGGGGCCAACCCTGAGCTGGAGGGGCATCGATGACCGCCTCTACTACCACCAGAACGTCAAGGGGGACTACCTCGACGTCAGTGGCTGCGGCAACTCCATCGCCGCCAATCGCCCCTTGGTGCGGCGTCTGATCCTGGAGTCGATGCGCTGCTGGGCCCTCGAGCTTGGGGTGGATGGGTTCCGCTTTGATCTGGGCATCGCCCTCAGCCGCGGTGAAGAGCTGGCTCCGTTGGACAAGCCTCCGCTGTTTGAGGAGATCGAGGCCGATCCTGAGCTATCTGACCTGAAGCTGGTGAGCGAGCCGTGGGACTGCGGCGGCCTCTATCGCCTGGCCGACTTCCCCGCCAAACGGATCGGCAGCTGGAACGGGCGCTTCCGCGACGACGTGCGCCGCTTCTGGAAAGGAGACGAGAAAAGCTGCTGGGCCATGGGGCAGCGCCTGAGCGGCAGCCCGGATCTGTTCGGTGGGCAGCCGGCGGTGCTAGGTCGCAGCATCACCTTCCTGACCGCCCATGACGGTTACACCCTCAATGATCTGGTGAGTTACGGCGGTAAGCACAACCTCGCCAATGGGGAAGACAACCGCGATGGGGACAATCACAACAACAACTGGAATCACGGCGCCGAAGGCCCCTGCAGTGATCCGGCCATCGCGGAGCTGCGAAACCGCCAGCTGATCAACATGCTCGCCTCCCTGCTCCTGGCGCCAGGGGTCCCGATGCTGCTGATGGGGGATGAGGTGCGCCGCAGCCAGGGCGGCAACAACAACACCTGGTGTCAGAACAATCCCCTGGGGTGGATGCACTGGATGCCCGACGACGGGGACCTGGCGTTGAAGCAGGTTCTGCAGCGCCTGATCCACCTCCGCCTCAAGCTGGCGGACCTGTTGAACCCTGAGATCCCCCACGCTGAGGCAAAGTCACCACGCTTCGATCAGCCGGGGCACCTGATTCGCCAATGGCACGGCATCAAGGTGGGGCAACCGGATTGGGCCAGCTGGTCGCACACCCTGGCCTGGAGCCTGCACGACCACCACAACCAGCCGCTGCTGTGGTGCGGCCTGAACGCCTACGCCAGCACCCTCAGCTTCGATCTGCCCGCCTGCCCCGCCGGCTGGCTGCGGGTGATCGATACGGCGCTGCCCGCCG
>JAURGL010000019.1 GCA_030833825.1 Vulcanococcus sp. SFB_649D_100_25
CATCGGCGCCAGGTTCGTCGCGATCGAGCCGGCAGCGCACCAGCTTGCGGTAGCGCGGATAGGCCCCCAGGCACTCCCCACCGCGTTCCAGAAAATCGAGGCACCACCGCCATTGCCTGTCGCTCAGCTCCCGGAAACTCCAGGTGCTCCGCACTGTCTTCAGCTCTTCATCGGGTTGAAAGCCGGCTCCACAGGCCAGGGTGACCAGGTGCTGCAACAGCACATCCAGCGGCAGTTGTGGGGGTCTGCGGTGTTCCACCAGGCCCTCCTTGAGGCCCCGCCGCATCGCACTGACCTCCAGCAGTTCGAGGGCATTCGTGGGCATGAACAACACCTGGGAGGTGCCGCCAGGGCAGTGGGCACTGCGGCCGGCCCGTTGCAAAAGTCGCGCCAGGTTCTTGGCGCTGCCGATCTGCACCACTCGCTCCACCGGTTGGAAATCCACCCCCAGATCGAGGGAACTGGTGCAGACGACCCAGCGCAGCTCCCCGGCTTTGACGCCCGCCTCAATGGCTTCGCGCTCATTGCGGTCAATCGAACTGTGGTGCAGGGCCAGTGCCTCCTCCATCTCAGGGCAGGCAAACCGCAGGCACTGATGCCATCGCTCCGCCTGGTTGCGGGTGTTGGTGAAGAGCAGGGTGCTGATGCTCGGGTCCATGGCCCCGATCAGCTCCTCGTACATCCGCAGCCCCAGATGTCCTCCCCAGGGGAAGCCACGATCTGCTCGGGCAGCAGGCTGCGGATCTCCGTGGTGCGCTTCAGCGCCGCGGTGACAATCAACGGCGGCCCTTCACTCGCTCCCAGGGCGGCCAGGGCGGCCTCATCCAGGTTGCCGATGGTGGCGCTGATGGCCCAGGTGCGTAGTTGTGGACGCCTTCGGCGCAACCAGCTGAGGCAAAGCTCGGTCTGCGTGCCCCGCTTGCTCCCCATCAGCTCATGCCACTCGTCGAGGACGACGGCCTGGAGGGTCTCGAACAGCTCCTCGGCCTTGGTGTTCGCGAGCAGAACGCTCAGGGATTCCGGTGTCGTGATCAGGATTTCGGGTGGTGTCCGCAGTTGCTTGCTGCGCTCGTAGGTGCTGCTATCGCCGTTCCGGAGGCCCACCCGCAGGGCCCAGCCCATCTCCTGGATCGGCGTTTCGATCGCAAGGGCCAGGTCACGGCTGAGGGCCCGCAGGGGGGTGATCACGAGCAGGCGCAGACCGCGCTGCCCCTCGCTGAGCATCTCGGCGATCGGGCCCATGACGGCGGCATAGGTTTTGCCCGAGCCCGTGGGCACCTGCAGCAGCCCGCTCTGCCCCGAGAGATAGGCCTGCCAGCAACGCCGTTGAAAGGGCATCGGCTTCCAGCCCTGCTGATCGAACCAGGCCTCAATTGGTTTGAGGGCTTTTCTCATGGCAGCTGCTCCAGCAGAGCCCTGGCACTGGCGAGGCTGTCGGCTTCGCACGCGGGTTTGTCGGTGCGCCAACGGCTGATCCGAGGGAAACGGACCGCCAGACCACATTTGTGGCGCTTGGAGTGTTGGATCCCTTCAAAGGCCAGCTCGAAAACCTGCAGTGGCTCGACAGCCCGCACCGGTCCGAATCGCTCTGTGGTGTGGGCGCGGATCCAGCGGTCGAGTTCCTTGATTTCGCTGTTGTCGAGGCCCGAGTAGGCCTTGGCAAAGGTCACCAATGCCCCGTCGTCGTTCCAGAGGCCAAAGCTGTAATCGGTGTAGAGGTTCGCCCGCTTACCGCTACCCGCCTGGGCATAAAGCAGCACCACATCCAGTCGCAGCGGTTCGAGTTTGTGTTTCCACCAGTGCCCTCGCTTGCGTCCCACCAGGTAGGGCGAGTCGATGCCCTTCAGCATCAGCCCCTCGGCCCGATGCAGGCGGGCTTGATCCCGCAGCTCGTCGAGCTCATCCCATCGCCGTAGGGCTTGGGTCGATGACAGCCGCAGGACCGGTTGGGTCCCCTGCAGCCCCTGGTGCAGTGCCTCCAGGAGGCGTCTGCGCTCGTGCAAGGGGTGTTGGCGCAGATCTGATCCGGCGTGCTCCAGCAGGTCATAGGCCACAAAGGCTGCTGGGCAGTCCCGTTGCAAAGCGCGGCTTGGGGCCTTGCGACCGAGGCGTCGCTGCAGGCTGGCGAAGGGTTCCGGGTGGGGGGCATCCGCTGGCCACACGATCACTTCCCCATCGAGAACCGTGCCCTGGGGCAGGGCTTCCGCCAGGGAAATCAGTTCTGGGAAGGCATCGTTGATCAGTTCTTCCCCCCTGCTCCAGAGGCTGCACCCACCGCTTCGATGGATCAGCTGGCCGCGGATCCCATCCCACTTCCACTCCAGCAGCCAGTTCCCGGGCTGCGAGTCCAGCAGCTGTCCCCGCTCCATGGGACTGGCGAGAAAAAAGGGATAGGGCCGGGCCGCGTGATCCTCCCCCTGCTCAGCCGGCGCCAGCAAGGCGGCAAATGATTCAGAGCTGGGGGTGAACCCTCCCATCAACCGATGGGCAAGCAGCGACTCGTCCAGCTCTGCGCTGTTGGCGAGCGCGCGGGTCACCAAACCCGTGGAGACCCCGACCCGGAAACCCCCACTGAGGAGTTTGTTGAGCAGGAGCAGATGGGGTTCGGGAATCGAGGCCCAGCACTCCACGATGGCGGTTGCCTGCTCCTCTCCCTGGAGGGCGGCGAGTTTCGGTAGGCGTTCCTCCATCCATGTCGACAGGGCAGTGCCGTCGATGGTGCTGGCTGGGTGTTGTCCCCAGAGCAGTGAGACGGTTTCTGCTGAATCCCCCACCTGGCTGTGGCAGGCCTCAAACAGCCACTCCGGCAGGTCGGTGGCGGCCAGGCAGATCTCCCGCAGGCGACGCCCACTGATCAGTCGTTTGCGCCGTCTGCCCAGCAGCAGCGCCAGCGCCCATGCGGCATCGCCAGGAGGTGCGCTGCGGAAATAGTGCTCCAGGGCAGCCAGCTTCGCGCTGGTACTGGCGGTGCCATCGAGTTGCTGGAAGAGCCCTGCAAAAGCCTCCATCAGCTCGGCTCCTCCTCGTCGAAGCGCTCGGCCTCAAAGCGGCCCTCCAGGGGCTCGGCGCTGATGCCCTCCACCTCGCGTAGGTAGCGCGCCAGCACGTTGCTCTGGCCATGGGTCACATACACCTGCTGCGCCTTGCTCCCTCGAATGCTCTGCAGCAACCCCGCCCAGTCGGCGTGATCACTCATCACGAAGCCGCGGCCGTAGCCACGTCGGCGCCGGGCGCCGCGGACCGCCATCCAGCCACTCACGAACCCGTTCTGGGCCTTGGCGAAGCGCCCCAGTCCGCGGCTGCGGTGCGCTGCCGGCGGGGCGATCAGCAGCCGGCCCGCCAGATCGGAGCCCCGCTCCAGTTGCGCTAGCGGCAGGGTTGGCGGCATCGCTACTCCGGCCTCGCGGTAGGGCCCCATCAACCGCTCCACGGCGCCATGCAGCAGCACTTCTTCGCTGACGCCGAGCCGATGCAACTCCGCCAGCACCCGCTGCGCTTTGCCAAAGGCGTAGCAGAACAGCACTGAGGGCCGATCTGGCGCGCTGCGCCACCACGCGAGAATCTCGGCTGCCACGTCCGCGCCGCTCTGCCAGCGGTAGATCGGTAACCCGAAGGTGGCCTCGCTGATCAGCACATCCGCCTGTACCGGCTCGAAGGGAGCACAGCTGGGATCGGCGCAGCGCTTGTAGTCGCCGCTGACTAGCCAGCTCTCGCCGCCGGCCTCCAGCCGAATCTGGGCGCTCCCCAGCACATGTCCAGCGGAGTGAAACGACACCCGCGCCTCGCCGATGCGATGCAGCTGCCCGTAGTCCACTGGCAGCAGGTTGATCTCCGCCCCAAGGCGTTCCCGCAGGATCCCTTCGCTGCTCCCGACGGCCCAGTACTCGCCGCAGCCTGGTCGGGCGTGGTCGGCGTGGGCGTGGGTGATCAGCGCCCGGGGGACTGGCCGCCAGGGATCAATCCAGGCCTTCGCCGCCGGGCAGTAGAGCCCCTCGGGGCTGAGCTGCAGCAGGCCGCCTGGGGCGAGGGGCATGGGCGCCGTGCTTGTGGTGCGGGATCAGCGCTGAATCATGGCCAGCCGCGTTGCACCTCTGCGCCGCTCCCTTGACGCTGGCAGTTGGCGTCCTTAGCCAGGGAATGCCCCGCAGCATCGCGCCATGGCCCTCAATGACTTCCGCGATGAACTCGCTTCGACCGCGGCTGCCCTGGCGGCAACGGGCACGGGACTGCTGGCGGCCGATGAATCCACCGGCACGATCGGCAAGCGCTTCGATGCCATTGGTCTCGAGAACAGCGAGGACAACCGGCGCGCCTACCGCAGCCTGCTGGCCACCACAGACGGCCTGAGTGAGCACATCTCCGGGGTGATCCTCTACGAGGAAACCCTCTTCCAAGACAGCACGCCAGAGGCGGGAGGCGCCCCGATCGTGGAGCTCTTCCAGAAGCAGGGGATCGTGCCCGGGATCAAGGTGGATCAGGGGGTGGAACCCCTGGCTGGTGGGGTGGAGGGTGAGAGCTGGTGCACCGGCTTGAAGGGACTTGGCGAGCGCGCCGCCCGCTACTACGCCCGCGGTGCCCGCTTCGCCAAATGGCGTGCCGTGCTCCAGATCAGCGGCAATGGCGCCCCCTCGGAGCTGGCTGTGCGCGAGAACGCCTGGGGCCTGGCCCGCTATGCCCGCACCGTCCAGGAGCACGGCCTGGTGCCGATCGTGGAGCCAGAAATCCTGATGGATGGGGAGCACGACATCACCACCACCGCCTCGGTGCAGGAGTGGGTGCTGCGCACCACCTACGAGGCCCTGGCCATCAATGGGGTCTTTCTGGAGGGCAGCTTGCTCAAACCCTCGATGACCTGCCCTGGAGCCGCGTGCCCCCAGCAGGCCAGCGCTGAGGAGGTGGGTGAATTCACGGTGCGCACCCTCAGCCGCGCCGTCCCTGCGGCGGTGCCGGCGATCCTGTTCCTGAGCGGTGGCCTGAGCGAAGAAGACGCCAGCCTCTGCCTCAACGCCATCAATCAGGTGGCTGACCAGGGCTACGCCCCCTGGCACCTGGGCTTTTCCTACGGCCGAGCCCTGCAGCACTCCTGCATCAAGCACTGGGGTGGTAGTGATTTGGCGGCTGGTCAGGCGGCGCTGCTGGCCCGAGCCCGCGCCAACGGGGCAGCCAGCCGGGGTGCCTACGCGCCTGGCTCGGAACCGTCGGATGACACCAGCCTGTTTGTGGCCAACTACAGCTACTAGCGGCTCATCGCCAGCATCTTTTCGATCGGCTCCAGGGCCCGCTGCCGCATGGCCTCATCCAGCTCGATCGCCGGTGCCATGTCATGCAGGCATTGCCACAGCTTCTCGAGGGTGTTGAGGCGCATGTAAGGGCAGGCGTTGCAGCTGCAGCCGTCGGCACCGGGCACCTCATAGAAGGCCTTGCTGGGCACCGCCTTGCGCATCTGGTGGAGGATCCCGGGCTCGGTGAGCACGATGAAACCGTTGGCCTCGCTGGCTTCGGCACGCCGCAGTAGGGCGCTGGTGGAGCCAATGAAGTCGGCGTGATCGAGCAGGTGCTGCTGGCACTCCGGGTGAGCCAGCACCTCAGCTCCCGGGTGCTCGAGCTTCAGCTGCAGGAGGGCCTGCTCGCTGAAGGTTTCATGCACGATGCAGCTCCCAGGCCACAGGGTGAGCTCGCGGCCGCTCTGGCTCTGCACCCAGCGCCCCAGGTTCTGATCCGGCGCAAACAGGATCGGGCGATCGGCGGGGAGCTGTTTCACCAGATCGACCGCGTTGCTGCTGGTGCAGATCAGATCGCTCTGGGCCTTCACCGCCGCTGAGCAATTGATGTAGCTCACCACCAGGTGCTCGGGATGTTCAGCGCGAAAGCTGGCGAAGGCATCGGCCGGGCAGGCATCGGCGAGGGTGCAGCCGGCTTCGAGATCCGGGAGCAGGACCGTTTTGGAGGGGCTGAGGATTTTGGCCACCTCCGCCATGAAGTGCACCCCGCAGAACACGATCACGTCGGCGTCTGTGGCGGCGGCCTTGCGGGAGAGCTCCAGCGAGTCGCCGATGAAATCGGCGATGTCTTGAATCTCGGGTTCCTGGTAGTAGTGCGCCAGGATCACGGCGTTGCGCTGGCGTTTCAGCTCGGCGATGGCCGCCGGCAATTCCGCGTGGGACGGAGCACCGCCTGGGGTGTTCTGGGCAGCCGCGAAAACCAAGGGTCCGGCCCTACCTGTTGCAGGATGGCGGAAGCCTAGGCACCGCTTGGCCGAGCTCAGCATCGCCATCGCCGGAGATCTCCATGGTCAGTGGGACGGCCTCGATGAGGATCTCCTTGCGCAGTTGAGGCCTGACGCCTTCCTGGTGGTTGGCGACCTGAGCGACGGGCAGAGCCGGATCCCTGCACGCCTCGCAAAGCTCACCCTTCCCCTGGCCTGCATCCTGGGAAATCACGACACCGGCCGCGATTCCAGCGGCCGCACCCTGCGCAAGCAGATGGATCTGCTGGGTGATCTCCATTGCGGCTGGAAGCTGCGGGAGCTGCATCCCCCCGGGCTTGCGGTGGTGGGGGCAAGACCAGCCAGCGCCGGAGGTGGATTTCACCTCAACCAAGGGGCCCAGGCGGTTTTTGGTCCCGTGAGTATCCAGGAGTCCGCTGAGCGGATCCGCGCTGCTGCACTGCAGGCAGACCCCTCCCTGCCGTTGGTTGTGCTGTCCCACTGCGGTCCCAGTGGTTTGGGAAGCGAAGCCTCTGATCCCTGCGGCAGGGATTGGAAGCGTCCCTCCTGTGACTGGGGCGATCAGGATCTGGCCTTGGCCCTTGATCAAATCCGCCGCCAGCGGCAGGTCCCGCTCGTGGTCTTCGGGCACATGCATCACCGCCTCAAGCGGGGCCAGGGGGAGCGCCGCAGTTACTGCCGCGACCGTGCCGGGACCGCTTATCTCAATACGGCCTTCGTGCCCCGTCACAGCGAGGACGACCAGGGACGCCCCCTGCGTCATTTCAGCTGGGTGGTCTTCCGCGATGGGGTCCTCGTCGACCTGAGCCACCGCTGGTACGGAGCCAGTGGCGCGATGCTCTATCGCCAGACCCTCTGGAGCGCTGCGGAGCAAGCCTTGTGCTGATTTACGCCTGCATCAGCGGTCATGGTTACGGGCATGGCTCCCGCGTTGCAGCCGTACTCGCGGCCCTGCATCAGCTCCAGCCCGATTGGCGCCTGGTCCTCTCCACCCCTCTATCTCCGGGTTTCCTGCGGTTGGCCTTGGGCACGGTTCCCTTTGAACATCGCCCCTGTCGCTGGGATGTGGGGGTCATTCAGGCCGATGCCCTTGGAGCCGATCCCGAGGCCACCCTCCAGGCCCTGGATCGCCTTGAGCGGCAGCTTCCCGCCCAGCTGGAGAGCGAGTGTTCCTGGATCCGCAGCCAGGCTGAACCGATTCTGTTGCTCTCGGATGTTGCTCCAGCTGCAGCTCAGTTGCGGGAGTGCCTCCAGGCCCCACTGCTCTGGATGGGGAATTTCGGCTGGGATGTGATCTACCGGGCCATGGGAGGAGCCTTTGAGGTCTGGGCTGAGCGTTGCGCTCAGGCCTATCGCCTTGGGACCGGTTTGATCCGCTGTCCGTTGAGCATGGAGATGCCCTGGGGGCTCCCCACCACCCCTGTGGGGCTGACGGCCGGTCGCCCCCGTCACTCCCCCGAGGATCTCCGGAAACGGCTGGGTTTGAGCCGTCCTCGGCAGGACACGGTGTTGATGGGGTTCGGTGGCATGGGCCTGGAGCTACCCCATCAGCTGTTCTCCTTGTGGCCTGCTGTGCATTTCCTGGTGAGTGATCCGGGACTGCAGGCGGAGGCCAGCAATGTCAGCGTCATTCCTGCGGACCTGCGGCCGCTCGAGCTGATGCAGCTCTGTTCGCGTGTGATCACCAAGCCGGGGTACAGCACCTTCTGCGAAGCCCTCTCCCAGGGGCTGGGGATTCATTTGGTGCACCGTGAAGGATTCGCGGAGGCGCCGGTGCTGGAGGCGGCTTTGCAACGTCATGGCCAGCACCGCCTGCTGAGCCGCGCGCAGCTGCAGGCCGGTGACTGGGAGTTGGATCAGCCGCTTCGGGCGCCAAGCGCGGAACCTTTGGCGGATGACGGAGACCGGCAGGCCGCTGCGGTGCTCCAGCGCGAGGGTCTGGCCCTGTTGGGGTGGTGAGAACTCAGCCCCTGCAATCTGCAGCTGGGACTAACAGAAATCCTGCCTGTCGAAAAAAGTGTTAAATCTGCTGCAAAGTTGTTGTTAGCGGTGGACGGTTGTGCGGCTGTCACTATTTCATTGCCTTCGAGTCAGTTCTTTAGGCAAACTCATCGCATCCTTTTGATGAGTCGCCATATCGCTTCCAGGTGAATCCTCGTTTGATCATTTGGTCAAAGCGTTTGCACTCTTCATCGGATCGCCGATTTGTTATGCGTTTCGACCCTGATCGAGGCGCATCGTTTCTGCGTCTGCCGTTCGACTGATTCAGGTTTGCTGAGCTCTACCCAGTCCAAGCCTTGCTCCGTCTTGAACGGTGGTTCGCTGTCTTCCCTTGTTGCTGCGTTGCCGCTGTGGATCGGCGGGACCCTCGGGGGTTGTCTCCTTGCCTCCCCCTCCTGGGCCAACCCAAGCCTGGGTCAGTCCAGTTCCCCGTCAGCCTTTTCTGAGGTCAAGGCCCTGGGGACCACGATTCAGGTGGCAACCTCCAGCACCACGACCCTGGAGACCCTGCCACCGGATCCCCCCCGTTCCCTGCTGGCGGTGTTGGATGCCAAAGATGAGCTCGATGGCCCCGGTGGAAGCCTTCGCTATGCCATGACTCCCGAGCGCCGGGCCCTGCTGAACACCATCCGTTTTGCGGAAGGGACCTGGGCCCGGGGCGGGGATCTGGGCTATCGGGTGATGTTTGGTGGCGGCTTGATGCCTGGCCTGGATCGTCATCCCGATCGCGTGATCTATTCGGGTCGCTATGCCAGTGCTGCTGCAGGGGCGTATCAGTTCATGCCCTTCACCTGGTCCATGGCCAGCCAGAAACTGCGTCTCTCTGGTTTCGGGCCCCATGTTCAAGATCAAGCTGCCATCTTCCTGATTCAGCGGCGCGGGGCCCTTCAGTTGGCTGATCGCGGTGAGTTCACCCCTGAGCTGGCCGCCAAGCTCGCTCCGGAGTGGGCCTCCTTCCCAACCCTGGCCGGCTACAGCTACTACGGTCAGCCGGTGAAGCGCTTTGCTGCTCTGAAGGCCTTCTACGAAGGAAGCCTCGCCCAGCTGCGGGGCCTTGCCCAGTCGGCCACCCCTGTTGCCTCTGCTCCCGCTTGTGAGCCTGAGAACTCCCTGCGCTGCCGCCTTCAGGCCCTGGACCGCGTTGGACCCAAGCCCAAGAGCCTGGGGATCTGAACTCAGCTCTCGCCGCTTTCCCCTAGGCGGCTTTTGCCCACGGTGTTTTGAGCGATCAGGTAGGCCACAGCGATCGCTCCGACGAATCCCAGGGCATTGCGCACAAGGGGCAGGAGATCCGAGGTGCGGGTCACGATCGGGGCGACCCCAAAGACGCCAAACAGAATGACCCACAGGGGTGAGAGCAACAGGACCCAGGCCCACTCCACCTTGTGTTCGGGCTTGCGTGGATAGGCGGCAAAGCCCGCGATCAAGCCGCCCAGGATTGATGTGGCCAGGGTGAGCAGCCACTGTTCCTGGGGCAGGCCGGGCACCACCTGACAGCCACCGATTTCAAGGCAGCCCTTCACGGTGTGGAGCGAGTCGAGAATCGCCGCGTCCTGGCCGTGGTCGCGGACGTAGTACTGATTGCCAAAGCGGGTCTGCAGCTCAACCCAATAGGTGCGTGGCATCAGGGCGAACAGGGCATCGCCAACGTTGAAATTGAGCAGGTTGCCGCCCCGTTCATCCGCAATCAGCAGGAGGCTCCGCTCATCGAGGTTCCAGAACTCCTTCACCGCCAGTCCAGGGGTGCGGTCGTACTGCGTCAGGACCCGCAGTTTCCAGCCACTGACATGCTCGAAATCGTCGATTTCAGCTTCCAGCGCCTGGCGCTGGTTGTCGGTGAGGATCTTCGCCAGGTCGATCACCGGCGTTGGATGGTCAGGGAGAAGGTCCGGGTTGTCGTAGGCCTGCACTGCAGGGGCCGCAGCCAGCAGCAGCAGCAGACTCATCAGGCTGCCCATCAGGTAGCCCAGCCAGCGGGATCGTTGCCTGGATGGTCCCGGCTGCTTCATCGCTGCTGCTTCAGTGGCGTGCATTCTCCCTGAGGCCCTGGTGTTGTTGTGAGTCCCAGCCAGTACTCCCCTGATCCGGCTCCCCCCTGGTTGGTGGAGCGGCTGAACCTTGCGGGCGGCTGGGTCCCCTTCAGCACCTACATGGACTGGGCCCTCCACGATCCCCAGTACGGGGCCTATGGCAGCGGACGTCTCCAGGTGGGGCCTCGCGGGGATTTCGCCACCTCGCCCTCGCTCGGGTCTGATTTCGCGGAGCTGCTCCTGCCTCAGGTGCTGCAGTGGCTCGATCAACACCCCCAGGATCAGCCCCTGGCGCTGGTGGAAACGGGTCCGGGGGAAGGGCAGCTTGCCTTGCAGTTGTCCACTGGTATTGCCCGCTCCAGACCGGATCTGTGTTCACGGCTCGAGCTGGTGCTGGTGGAGCCCAACCCCGGGATGGCGGAGCGGCAACAGGTCCTGCTGGCGGCCTCCCCGCTGCGGTGCCGCTGGAGCAGCTTTGAGCAGCTGGCCACCGATCCGGTCTGCGGCGTGATGCTTGCCCACGAGGTGCTGGATGCTCTGCCCGTCGCTCGGATCAGCTGGGATGGCTCCACATGGAGTCTCGAGGGGGTTGCCCTCAGGACTGATGGCGGGCTGGAGCTTGAGGCGCGTCAACCGCTTCCGGCAGCACTGGGGATGCTCCTTGAGCATCTGGACCTCCAACAACGCGCTGCCCAGTGGCCCCCCGGCAGCTCCACTGAGTTGCATCCCGGCCTCGAACCCTGGCTGCTCCAGGCAGCCCGAAGCCTGCATTCAGGCCACTTGCTGGTGGTGGACTATGCCCATGAGGCCTGGCGCTACTACGCCCCGCAGCGCAGCCAGGGCACGCTGATGGCCTACCGCGAGCAGCAGGCGAGCGGTAATCCACTGCAGGATCCCGGTCACTGGGATCTGACAGCCCACCTGTGTCTGGAGAGTCTGGAGGCGGCGGCTACCGCCGCGGGTTGGCAGCACCTGGGCCAACGCCGTCAGGGGGAAGCCCTGCTGGCCCTGGGACTCGCCCAAAGGCTCCATGCTCTGCAGGCGGAATCCACCACGGAGCTCTCAGAGCTGCTGGCGCGACGGGAAGCCCTGCTGCGGCTCGTTGATCCCCACACCCTCGGGGATTTCCGCTGGATTGCCTTCCGCCGCCCGGTTGTGGCGGGGCCACTGCCCCCTTCGCTGTTTCTGGAGGATCCGCCGCTGCTCTAGCGGCAGCGTTTCAGCGCGGCAAGGACCTGATCGCCCCGGACATCAGCCCGGATCTCCACGTTGCCCAGGCTGGTGGGGAGTACGAAGCGCACCTTCCCGCTCTGGACTTTCTTGTCCCCCTGAAGGCAGGCGAGCACGGCTTCTCCATCCAGATCGGGCCACTGCAGCGGCAGGCCTGCAGCTGCAATCACCTGCCGCTGGCGCCGTTGGTCGCCCTCGGACCAGAGTGCCAGTTCCAGCGCCAGTTCGCCCGCGGCGACCATCCCAATCGCCACCGCTTCCCCGTGCAGATAGGTGCCGTAGCCGCAGAGGGCCTCGACGACATGTCCCAGGGTGTGCCCGTAGTTGAGGATGGCCCTCAGTCCACCCTCCCGCTCGTCGGCAGCCACCACGCGGGCCTTGGCCGCAGCTGAACGCTCGAGGATTCGTTGCAACAGAGCCGCCGGGAGGCTCTCCATGGAGGCCAATCGCGCTTCCGCTGATTCCAGCTCGCTGAAGAGTTCGGCATCACCGATGACGCCGTATTTGATCACCTCCGCCATCCCCGCCCGGAACTCCCTTGGCGGCAGGGTCTGGAGGGTGTTCGGATCGATCAGCACCAGGCGGGGCTGGTGGAAGGCGCCGATCAGGTTTTTGCCACCGGGATGGTTCACACCGGTCTTGCCGCCGATGGAGGCGTCCACCATGGCCAGGAGCGTCGTCGGGACCTGCACCACGGCGATCCCCCGCAGCCAGGTTGCTGCGGCAAAACCGGTCATGTCGCCCACCACACCACCGCCGAGGGCCACCATCAGGGAGCCGCGCTCCAGCTTCTGGGCAAAGGCCGCATCGTGGATCTTCGCCACCGTGGCAGGGGTCTTCTGGTCTTCCCCTGCCTCAATCACCAGCCGTTGGCATTCGAAGCCTGCACCCTGCAGGCTTGCGAGGGCCGGGGCTCCGTAGTGCTCGTTCACCACGGGGTTGGTGACCACCAGAACCTTGGTGCCGGCCTTGATCCCCTGGGCCAAGACCTGAGCCCCCAACTGCTCCAGGGCACCTTCGCCAATCACGATCGGATAGGGGTTGGCACAGAGGTCCACGCCAATGGTGCGGAGCGCGAGGGGCGTGGCCGTCATGCGTCGCTTGGTGATGCCTGTCGAAGTGTCGAGGCTACGGCGCCAGAATGCGAGCGCGCCCCCAGGCTTGATGTCGGTCTCCGCTCCTCGCAACGCCTCCGCCTGGGCTTTTCTGGCGCCTGCCCTGGTCTTGATCTCGCTCTCGGTGTTGATCCCGGCGGCGATGGCTTTGGTGATGAGCTTCACCCAGAGCGGACTGGATGTCAGCGAACCGCTGCGCTTCGTCGGTCTGGCCAACATCCGGCGCCTCCTGGCGGACCCGATGTTTTTCAAGGTGCTGGGCACGACGCTTGTCTATTTATTCGGTGTCGTGCCGCCGGTGGTGCTTGGCTCCCTGGCCCTGGCGGTGCTGGTCAATCGTCAGCTGCCGGGCATTCACTGGTTCCGGGCTGCCTTTTACACACCGGTGCTGGTGTCGATCGTCGTGGCAGCGATCGCTTTCCGTTGGCTCTACGCCGAGACGGGATTGATCAACGGATGGCTCACGGCCCTCCTCGGTCGTGGATTCGATCCCATCGGGTTCCTCACCAATCCGCTGCTGGCCCTGCCCTCGGTGATGGTGGTCACCCTCTGGAAGGGCCTCGGCTACTACATGGTGATCTTCCTGGCAGGGCTCCAAGGCATTCCTGCGGATCTCTACGAGGCGGCTGAACTCGATGGGAGTGAGGGCTGGCGGAAGCACCTCGACATCACCCTGCCCCTCCTCAAGCCCTACGTGACCCTGGTGGCCGTGATTTCGGCGATTGCCGCCACGAAGGTGTTTGAGGAGGTCTATCTGATGACCCAGGGTGGGCCGGCCGATGCGACCAAAACCCTGGTCTATTACGTCTATGACCAGGCTTTCGCCGAGCTTGAGATCAGTTACGCCTGCACGGTGGGATTGGCCCTGTTCGTGATCGTCCTTCTGTTGTCCCTGGTGCGCTTCCTCTTCGCCGGTGACCGCGGTTTGACCTGAGCGCGCTCTGTCGTGCGACATTGAACGATTGCACCAGCAGGCGCATGGGCGCTGCGATCGAGGCCACCGGATCGCCAGCCAGTTCGATCGGGATCGTGGGGGGCGGCCAGCTGGCCTGGATGCTCGCCGAAGCAGCCCAGAGGCGCGGGATCGCCCTGCACGTGCAAACCCCCAGCGATCACGACCCGGCCGCTGCCATCGCCAGTTCTGTCGTCACCGCGGATGTCCGGGATGTGGCGGCCACCCGGCAACTGTCCGAGCGCTGCACCGCGATCAGTTTCGAAAACGAGTGGTTGGATCTCGATGGGCTGGCGGCCCTCGAGGCCGATGGGGTGCGCTTTGTACCTGGCCTCAATGCCCTGCGCCCGCTTGTGTGCAAGCGCAGTCAGCGGGAACTGGAGCAACGCCTCAATCTCCCTGCCCCGCGCTGGTTTCCCCTCGACCAACTCGTCAGGCTTCCGGTTGCTGCGTCCCTGGTCCCCTCAGGCACGCCCTCTGCGGCGGCATCCCAATCCCAGGGCGCAGCGGTGACGCCGCAGCTGCCAGAGGGGTTTGCCTATCCGTTGATGGCGAAGGCCGCCACTGGCGGATACGACGGCAAGGGCACCGCAGTTCTGAAATCAGCGGCTGATCTGGAGACCCTGCTGGCACGGGTGGATCCTTCCGGTTGGATCGTTGAGGAGTTCGTTGCCTTCGAGCAGGAGCTGGCCCTGGTGGCGGCTCGTGATGCCTTCGGTGAGGTGGTCTGCCTGCCTCTCGTCCAGACCCATCAACACCAACAGGTCTGTGACTGGGTTCTGGCGCCTGTCGAGAGCAGCCACGCCCTGAGGCAGGCGGCGCGAAATATGGCTGCTTCGCTGCTGACCTCGCTGAATTACGTCGGGGTCCTGTCGATCGAGTTTTTCTACGGTCCCAAGGGCTTGATGATCAATGAGCTGGCGCCCCGAACGCACAACTCGGGTCACTACTCCATCGAGGCCTGCGATCTCAGCCAGTTCGATCTGCAGCTTCTCTGCGTCAGCGACCAGGCCCTCAGCGAGCCCGAGCTGGTGCATCCAGGAGCCCTGATGGTGAACCTGCTGGGTTTTGAGGAGCGCCCCACGGAGGATCCCGAAGCGGACTACCCCCAACAGCGGCAGGCCCTCTGCGATCTGCCTGATGCCCACCTGCACTGGTATGGCAAGAAGGGGTCCTCCTTGGGCCGCAAGTTGGGGCATGTGACCCTCCTGCTTCACGAGAGCGACCCCAAAAGCCGCCGTGATGAAGCGATGCAGCGCCTCGAGCAGGTGAGGCAGATCTGGCCCTTGCCCCCAGGGGCGTCCAACGCCTGATGCGCCTAGGATTCCAGAGGACTGCTGTGTTGGTCACTGCCTTCTACAGTTTTCTGATCTGACTCCCTTTTCGACTTGGGGCGTCTGTCGCGACAGTGCCGTAAACCGGCCTCGTAGCCGGAAACGAATCTGCGCTTTGACTCCCCTTCTGGTTTATCCAGGTCGGAATCTGGGGCAGAACGGCACAGCGGTTCACCCCCTTTCCCTGCCAAACGCTCAGGCCCATCTGGGAGCAAAAGCGTCGGTTTGGTAGAGCCCCTTTTGAGGCTGGCTATCGATACGGATGCTCCCTGGGATCCTCCCCGTGTCCAAAGCGCAGCTCACGAGCTTCATGGTCAAGGTGGATGCCGATCCGGCGCTGAAGGCAAGGGTCGACGCCGCCGCCGACGCAGCAACGGTCGTCCTGATCGCCCAGGAAGCCGGTCACAGCTTCTCAGCGGCCACCTGGTCACGCCACCTGCGCGGCTGAGGCACCTGCAGTCCATCAGGCCGGCAGCAGGGCGCTGTTGACAGTCCAGGCATTCCCGCCTAGTACAGGTGTACTCAAGGCGGGTTCATGGCTCCTGTCGCTTCCCCTTACGCCACCTTCCGCGCTGCGGATTGGATCTGGCCCGCCGTGCCTGCTCCGGTGCCGCCATGCGAGATCCAGTCCTCCTCCGCCCCCTCTCTAAGGGACAGGGTTGGTTGCAAGAGCCCCGATCGCTCGCAACCAAGCGCTTCCACCCCGACGAAAAAAGCTGGTCGCAAGACCCGATGGTCTTCGTCGATTCAGGGCGACCTCTTTCAGGCCAGCCTCCTTTGCTCAAATCCCGGCAGCACCTGCACCGAGATCAGGCAATTGAGCTTTGGGGGACTCTGCTGAAGGGGGGCTGGCAGGTGGTCTCTCCCCAGTGGGGGGCTGATCTGGAGATCTGATCGGCGCCGGCTGTCGCTTCAGCTCCGTAGGGCCTTGCCGATGCGCTCCTCCAGTTCCCTGGCGTCGAGGCTGGTCACCACAAACACCTCCTGGGCGCTGCTGCCTTTGCGGGCGACCACCTTCCAGCCCCCGGTGATGGGGGTCGATACGCGTAGGCGCAGCTCGGGCGCGCGTCCCCGAACCCGGGCGATGACGGCGGGCGTGATCGTGTCAATGCCCGGATCGCGCACCAAGCGTTTGAGCAATGGGATCAGCCCCTCGAGATAGGTGCTGTGGGTGATCACCAGCCGTCCCATCGGCTCACCCTACGAATGCTGCTGATGCGCTTGCTTTGGAGGCAATCGGCAACGCCGAGGTGGCCGCGGTCGCCGAAGACTGCTAGAGATGCTGTCCTTCCGATTGCCGGCATGGCTCGCCAGGACTCTTCTGCTCTGCGCGATCAGCTCCGACAGCGACTGCGCACTCAGTTGGGCCAGGACGCTGACGTGGTCAGTGTTGAGCAGAGTTCAGACCGGACCCTCAGGGGTGTGGCCGTGTGCTCCGGCACCATCCTTCGTTATGTGTTGGACGCGGAGCAGGAGCGCTTGCGCACCTCCCCCCTGTTTGAGCTGCTGCAGCAGAGTCGCGTCGCCTGAACCCTCAGCAACGCTCAACGGGGGCCATGGTTAGGCCCTCAGCCGAGAGTTGCTGGTGATACAGCTCGGCCTGCTCCAGGGGGCCGCTCCAAACCACAGCTGATCCCTGGCTATCGATCTGGTGCGCCAAGTCCCAGGCCCGATCCGGGGTCATCGCAGGGATGTGTTTCACCAGGACCTCCACCACATGCTGGAAGGTGTTGTGGTCGTCATCGAGAACAATCACCCGTCCGTTGGGATACGGGGCCTGTTGTTGCAACCGCTCCAGCACGGCCTGCCCCCCTGGGGAAGCGCTGCTGAAGACGGGAGGTTGCATCTGGCGACGGGCTGTTTCGGGCTTCCCAGTTTGGGCTACTGCCCTGGTTACACTTGTCCGGACATCTTTTTCGAGACGATGCTGATCACCGTGGGTTGGGCTGCTCTGGCCGCCGTCTTCAGCTTCTCGATCGCCATGGTGGTGTGGGGTCGCAACGGCGACGGCACCCTCAACTTCTGATCGACAGCGCGGCAACCTCAGCCGTGCCTCTGATCCGTGGCTGAAACCACACTCGCTCTCAATCTCAACAGCGTGCTGGCCGTGACCGCAGCCGCCCTGTTGGTCTTCGTGAGTGGAGGGGTCATCTACCTCTCCACCATCGAATGGCGTGATCGCCGCCGCCGTCAGCAACCTGTTCAAGCCACTGGCCGGTCCCCACGGTGAGCACCGGGGCTGAGGCCTTTGAACCCTGGGCCTGGCAAACCTCGGCCACTGTTCTGGCCCCTGCTGAGGCACTGCACGCCTCGTCCTCAGCTCAACCCCAGAGGCCGTGGGATCAGGAGCAGCAGGAGCAGCTTCAGGCTTCCATTCGCACGAGTCCGGTGGGGATCGAGTCGCTGCGACTCGCCCACCAGCTCCTGCAGCCGCAGCAGCTCGCGCTGCAGGCGCTCCACCAGCACCGCGTTGCGGCTGTTCACCTGGGCGGCCAGGCTGTCGCCCACCAGCATCAGGGCTGTGATCGGCGTGCGCAGCTCGTGG
>JAURGL010000001.1 GCA_030833825.1 Vulcanococcus sp. SFB_649D_100_25
GAGGTTGAGGCCCCCGGTCAGTTCCTCCATCCGCTCCTTCATGGTGCCGGTGGAGTTGTCGTAGGCCGTCCGCAGCGCTTCAAGGGTGGCGGCTTCTGCGCTGGCGGATCCTTCGCTCAGCAGGGCGGGATCCAGGCGGACCTTCAGGGGCTGTTGGTTGCCGGACAGCCAGACGCTGGCCCGTCCGCAGCTGCTCTGGCCTTCGATCTCCATCGCGTCGAGCTCCTCCTGGAGCTTGGCGGCGTCCTGCTGGATCTGCTGAGCCTTCTTGAAGGCTTCGGTGAGCTGGCCGAAGTTGGGGAGACCGAAACCGGCCATGCCTGCACTGCTGTGGTGGGCGAAGGCTACGCCGCCAGGGCGATCTCCTCGAAGCGACCGAGCCGCTTCACCTCGGTGTGGAGGTCGATGGCGTGGGCCCTGAGCACCTGCTGCTGCACCAGGGCAATCAGCTGGTCAATCTCCGTGGCCATGGCCTGACCGGTGTTGACGATGAAGTTGGCGTGGATCGGTGACACCTGGGCGCCTCCGACGCTGAGGCCCTTGAGGCCAAGCCCCTCAATCAGCTGTCCAGCTTTTTGAGGCTCTGGATTGCGAAACACACTGCCGCAGCTTGGTTGTTGGTAGGGCTGGCTGCTGGTGCGGCTGTGAAGGTTGGCGCTGGTGCGTTGGCTGACGGCTGCGGGGTCGTGGCCCGCGGAGAGGCGGAAACGAGCCGACAGCACCACCAGGGGCTCCAGTTGCAGACGGCTGTGCCGATAGGCGAAGTCCAGTTCGCTGGCCTTCAAGGTCAGCCTGCGCTCAGGATCCTGGGGATCGAGCACGCTGACGCTTTCGAGCACCTCGGCGGTGCAGCCCCCTTGGGCACCTGCATTCATCACGGCGGCCCCACCAACGGTCCCAGGGATCCCCACCGCCCACTCCAGCCCCGAGAGACCGGCCCGGGCGGCTCGGCGAGCGAGGGTCGGGATCGGTTCGCCTGCCTGGGCCTCGATCACACCGCTATGAGCATCGAGCTGCGCCCCCTGCAGGCGTCGGTTGCAGAGGGTGAGGCCTTCGAGACCGTGGTCACTGATCAGCAGGTTGGAGCCAGCCCCGATCACCCGACTGCTCAGGCCTTCGGCTTGGGCCCAGAGCAGCAGTTGGCTGAGCTCCTCGGCCCGCTCCGGCTCGGCAAACCACTGGGCGGGACCACCCACCTTCCATGTGGTGTAGTCCGCCAACCCCACGGCCCGGCGTAGTCCCAGGGGGGGGATGACGTTCATCGCGCTAGGCGGCCAGCGGTAGTGCGGCGCTGGGATCCTGCCGTTCCTGGAGGCGGTTCCAGAGGCTGTTCACATCACCGGCGCCCATGGCCAGCACCAGATCACCGGCCTGGCTGTGCAGGGCCACGGCATCGGCGAGGGCCTCCAGGTCAGGACTGGCAGCGACCGGGAGAGAGGGGGCAATCCGTTGGATCGCAGCGGCCAGGCTCTCGCTGGAGATGCCAGGGATCGGTGCTTCCCCCGCCGCATACAGGGGGGCCAGAAGCACGGCGTCAGCCTGGCTGAGGGCCTCGGCGAAGGCCTCGAGGAATTCCGCGGTACGGCTGTAGCGGTGCGGTTGAAACACCGCCAAGAGGCGCTGGGGTGCTTCAGGCAAAGGGCTGCGCCCGCTGGTCACCATCAGGCGCGCCATGGCCAGGGTGGCACTCACCTCGCTGGGGTGGTGGGCGTAGTCATCCACCACCTGGCGTTCATTCCAGGTGCCGCGGTAGTCAAAGCGGCGCCCCGGGGCCCGTAGCCCTTCGACCGCCTTGCGAAGTTCTGCAAAGGAGACCCCATGCAGCCGGCAGGCCCCCATGGCCGCGACGGCGTTGCTGAGGTTGTGCAGGCCAGGCAGGGGCAGGGTGAACTGTCCGACCGCTTCGCCGTTCTCATAGAAGGTGGCAACGGTGCTGTCCCCGCTGACCTCTGAGGCGATGGCGGCGAAGTCCACGCCTGTGGGATCGGTGATGGACCACCAGTAGCTGGCATCGAAGTGTTCCTTCAGCACCGGGCAGTCGCGGTTGGCGAGCAGCTGCTGGCTTCCTTTGGCAAAGCGCTGCAGGGTGGTGATCAGGGAGGCGAGATCGTTGTAGTGATCGGTGTGATCCAGCTCCAGGTTGGTGATCACCCCCAGCCAGGACTGGAATTTGACGAGAGAGCCATCGGATTCATCCGCCTCGGCCACCAGGAGTGCGCCGGAGCCATTGCGGCCGTTGCTGCCGAAGGCGGGGACGACGCCGCCGATCACGGCGGTGGGGTCGTGATTGGTGGCATGCAGCAGCGAGGCCACCAGGGTGCTCGTGGTGGTTTTGCCGTGGCTCCCGGCAACCGAAATGGAGTTTTGTCCCGCGATCAGGGCAGCCAAGACATCGGAGCGATGCCAGATCGCCAGTCCGGCCCGTTGCGCCGCCTGGAGCTCAGGGTTGTTGGCAGGCACCGCTGAACTCACGACCACCAGGGGGGGCGTGGAGGTCCCACTGCGGATGGCGTCAATGGTGCTGGCGCTCTGTTCGCGAAACACCCGTACGCCGCGGCTGCGCAGGTCCTCCAGCACTGCGTTGTCACGGGGGTCAGAGCCGCTGACGTCGTAACCGCGGTCCGCCAGGATCCCAGCGATGGCAGACATGCCGATGCCACCGACCCCAATGAAATGGAGGGGTTGATGACGATCGAGCTGCAGGGTCAACGGGCGTCTCCAAGCCTGGCCAGAAACTAAGTCCGAAAGGGTCACTTGTCCTCTGCCTCACCCCGGTTTTGAGGCGTTTCGACAGGCTTGGTCGCGATGTCCCCAGATGGGGACAGGCTTCCGATTTCTGTATGATCGGCGGCCAAATCCCCCTTGCTAGCGGGCTTGCCCGCGGAACGCCATGACCCTGAAGGTTGCGATCAATGGATTCGGCCGCATCGGTCGCAACTTCATGCGTTGCTGGCTCAGCCGCGGCAGCAACACCGGCATCGAAGTGGTCGGCATCAACGGCTCCGGTGACACCAACACCAATGCCCACCTGCTGAAGTACGACTCGATGCTCGGCCCCCTGCGCAATGCAGAGGTGTCCACCACCGAGAACACGATCGTCATCAACGGCAAGACGATCAAAACCTTCTACGACCGCAACCCCGCCAACCTCCCCTGGAAGGAGTGGGGCGTCGATCTGGTGATCGAGTCCACCGGCGTGTTCAACGACGACGTGGGCGCCAGCAAGCACTTCGAGGCCGGTGCCAAGAAAGTGATCCTGACTGCCCCCGGTAAGGGCGCCAAAGTCGGCACCTTCGTGGTGGGCGTGAACGCCGATCAGTACCGCCACGAGGACTGGGACATCCTCAGCAATGCCAGCTGCACCACCAACTGCATGGCGCCGGTGGTGAAGGTTCTGGATCAGGCCTTCGGCATCGTGAAGGGCACGATGACCACCACCCACAGCTACACGGGTGACCAGCGCATCCTCGACGCCGCCCACCGCGACCTGCGCCGTGCCCGCGCCGCTGCGGTGAACATCGTCCCCACCAGCACCGGCGCCGCCAAGGCCGTCGCCCTGGTGTACCCGCCGATGAAGGGCAAGCTGAGCGGCATCGCCCTGCGCGTGCCCACCCCGAACGTGTCGGTGGTCGACATGGTGCTCGAGATGAGCCGCGACACCACGAAGGAGGAGGTGAACGCCGTGCTGAAGGCCGCCGCCGAGAACGGCATGAAGGGGATCATCAAGTACAGCGATCTGCCCCTGGTTTCCAGCGACCACGCCGGTACCGACGAGAGCACCATCGTCGATTCCGACCTCACCCTCGTGATGGGCGGCAACATGGTGAAGGTGATCTGCTGGTACGACAACGAGTGGGGCTACAGCCAGCGCGTTGTTGACCTCGCCGAGATCGTCGCCAAGAACTGGAAGTGAGCTGAACGCTTCGCTTGAGTTCCGCCGCCCGCAAGGGCGGCTTTTTTATTGGAAGTGGCAGTAACCAGCGGCTGGGTCCAAGGGCTCACCGCTGTCTGCCCAGCACACCCGGTGGGCGTCCGCGTCGATCAGCCGTCCGATCCGTGAGCAGTCCGGCATGGCGGCGCACAGGGTCTCGGCCCAGACGGGTTCCAGGGCCAGCACCAGTTCGAAGTCCTCACCCCCACCCAGGCACCAGCGTTCTGCCTGAGGCAGCCGATGGAATTCCGGAGCCAGGGGCAGGGCTTCCTTCTCCAGCAACACCCCGCAGCCGCTGGCTCGGGCGATGTTCACAGCGGCCAGCTGCAGTCCATCGCTGCTGTCGGTGCCCCCCACGCGCCAGGTGCAGTGCTCGGGGCGCACGGTGATCAGCTCTTGCACCACATCGAGTCGCGGCCGCGGCCGTTGATGGGCCCGGATCGCTTCCTCCTGCAGCTCTGGTGGCAGCCCGTCCCGTTCCTCTTGGGCCAGCTCCCCCTGCAGCAGAGCGAGCCCCAAGCGGCTGAGCCCATGGGGGCCGCTGCAGATCAACCAGTCCCCGGGGCGCCCATCGCCGCGGCGGATGGGGCCGGCACCGCGCTCTGTGCTCAGGTGTCCGAGGGCGGTGATTGCCAGAAGGCGCTGCCCTCCGCTGCTGCAATCACCCCCGAGCAAACAGCCGCCGTAGCGGGCGAGCGCCTCAGATAAGCCTCGGTAGACCCCCTCAACCCAGTCCCAGGGGGTGTCACCAGGTGCCACCAGGCCCACGGTGAGGCCTCCCACATCGGTGCAGCCCATCGCCGCCAGATCAGACAGGTTGGCCGCGGCGGCGCGCCACCCCAGGTCCTGGGGAGACACGGTGGTGTCGCTGAAGTGGACGCCCTCCACCAGTACATCGGTGTTGACCACCAGGGTTCTGCCGCTCCGTTCCCTCAGAAGGGCCGCGTCGTCGTCCAGTTGTCCTGCCGGGGCGAAGGCGGAGAGCCGCTGCAGCAGCTCCCATTCCCCCAGCTCCTGCAGACGCATCAGGCGTGGGGCTTGAGGTTGTCGGCCCCATCGATGACCCGGGCTTTGACGATGCCGTCGCTGATGCCCAGTTCTTCGAGGACGTCGAAGCCCTCCACGACGTAGCCGAAGGCCCCGTAGCGACCATCCACCAGGTTCAGGCCCGCTGGGGTGAGTTCTGCCTCATACAGGAAGAAGAAGAACTGGGAGGAGCCGTCGTCGAGGGCCTCATCGGAGTGAGCCCAACCCATCGTTCCAAGGGTGGCGAAGGGGAGCACCGGCTGGGCATCGAAACGGCCCAGGTCTTCAAAGGTTTCGTTGTAGAAGGGCTGCTGTTCTCCGGGCACCATGATTTCCAGCGGCACCTTGCGCTCCACCTTGGTTTTGGGGTCGAGGTAGCCGCTTTCGGGCCCCTTGGGATCGCCGGTTTGCAGGACGTAGAAGTCTTCAGCGCGGGTGAAGGGCAGGCCGTCATAGAAGCCCTTCTGCACCAGGTCGATGAAGGCCCCGGCCGTGAGGGGTGCGTTGTAGCCATCGGCGATGGCGATCAAGGTGCCCTTGGTGGTCTCGATTTCAACGCTCGCCCGCCCCAGCAGCCGCGGCAGGTTGTCAAATTCGCTCGGGATGCTGAAGGGGAAGTCGCCCACCATCAGCGCTTCCAGGTCACCGATGGTGGCGAGGGCGACACGCCTGTCGGAGAGGAAGCGATCACGGTCCGAGCTTTCACTGCTTTCCGCCAGCACCTGCATCTGGCCGCTGAGCTGGTCGAGCAGTTCAGCTCCTCGGGGCTGCTGGGCTGCGGGCAGGCTCGCCAGGATGGCTTCCGAGCGGCTTGTCAGCAGGGTTTGACTGCGCCGCACCGTGCTCACCAGGGCGCTCCAGCGTTTGGCGCGGAGGTCTTCGCTGGTGCTTTCCAGGCGATGCTGCAGCTCCTGGAGATCGCCCTGCTGGATCGGGAGGGCGTTGCGAAGGATGGCGGTGGGGTCCTTGACGGCATTGCCCGGCGGGAGCGCGGCATGGGCCGGCGTCGCCAGGGGGAGGCACACGAGCCCCGTCACCATCAGCAGGGTCACCGCCCAGCGGTGAAGCCAGCGCTTGAGATCCATGCTGCAGCCTTGTCTCTGCCGGGACTCTGCCACAGCCGTACAATCCCGCCTGAACCGTTCAGCCGGAATGATCTCGAGCAACGACTTTCGTACCGGCACGACGATCGAGATCGATGGTCAGGTCTGGCGTGTCGTCGAGTTTCTGCACGTCAAGCCCGGCAAGGGTTCGGCTTTTGTCCGCACCAAGCTGAAGGCCGTTCAGTCCGGCAACGTTGTTGAGAAAACCTTCCGGGCGGGGGAAACGGTTCCTCAGGCCCAGCTCGAGAAGGCAGTCCTCCAGCACACCTACATGGAAGGTGAGGACTACGTCTTCATGGATATGTCCTCCTATGAGGAGACCCGCTTGACCGCCAAGCAGATCGGCGATCAGCGCAAGTACCTCAAGGAGGGGATGGAGGTGAACGTCGTCTACTGGAACGGCAAGCCTCTGGAAGTGGAACTCCCCAACTCCGTTGTTCTGGAAATCACCCAAACTGACCCTGGCGTTAAGGGTGATACCGCCACCGGTGGGACCAAGCCGGCCATCGTTGAGACGGGTGCTCAGGTGATGGTGCCCCTGTTCCTGTCGATCGGCGAAAAGATCAAGATCGACACCCGCAACGACAGCTACCTGGGCCGCGAGAACTGATTCCATGCAACTCGACCACAACCAACTGCGTGACCTGATCGCTCTTCTCGGTGAGAGCGATATCCAGGAACTGAAGCTGGAGGGCGATGACTTCCGGCTTGAGCTGCGCCGCAATCTGCCCGGTGTGCAGCCCCAGGTGGTGATGCAGGCCGCTCCGGCTGTGGCTCCGGTTGCCCCTGCTCCGGTCGCTGCTGCCCCCTCCGCGGCTCCCCCCGCTGCCCCTGCCGTTCGTGGCGATCTGGTGGAGATCACGGCTCCGATGGTGGCCACCTTCTACCGCTCTCCGGCCCCGGGAGAAGCAGCGTTTGTGGAGCTGGGAGCTCGTATCAACGTCGGTCAGACCGTCTGCATCCTCGAGGCGATGAAGCTCATGAATGAGCTGGAGTCCGAGGTGAGCGGTGAAGTGGTCGAGATCCTGGTGGAAAACGGCACACCCGTGGAATTCGGGCAGGTCTTGATGCGGGTCAAGCCCGCCTAAGACAGCTCCAGGGCCGCAGAGATCGCGGCTTCCATGCTGGCTGCCCTTGCGAGGCCGAGTCCGGCGATGTCAAAGCCGGTGCCATGGTCCGGTGAGGTGCGTAGAAACGGGAGCCCGAGGCTCGTATTCACTGCCTGATCAAAGGCCAGGAGCTTGACGGGAATCAAGCCTTGGTCGTGATAGAGCGCCAGGTATCCATCGGGGGCTTTGCTGGAGAGCCCCTGGCCCTGCCAGGCCTGAGCCGCTGAGATCCAGCAGGTGTCCGGAGGGAGAGGTCCCTGCAGGGTGCAGTGGGGATGCTGCTCCTGCCAGGCCCTCAGGGCGGGGATCAGCCACTGCTGCTCCTCCTGCCCCAGTTGGCCCGCTTCCCCGGCGTGGGGGTTCAGTCCGGCTACCGCCAGAACCGGTCTGGGGTTGAATCGCTCGCAGAACTGTCGAAGCACATCCAGCTTGTGCAGGACCCGCTCGGCATTGAGCTTGGTGCTCACCTGCGTCAGGGGTATGTGGGTCGTGGCCAGCAGGGTGTTCAGGCGCCAGCCCGACTGCGGTGAACGAGCCGTGAACAGCATCGAGGCTTCCTGCACCCCTGCCAACTCCGCCAGCCGTTCGGTCTGGCCTGGGTAGTGGTGGCCGGCTGCGTGCCAGAACTGCTTGGCGATCGGTGCGGTGACCAAGGCCTGGCAGGCACCGTTCAGCACCAGTTCGGTGGCGGCGGTGAGCCACGCGAAGCTGGCGGCACCGCTGGCGGCATTGGGGTGCCCTGGGGAGATCTCCTCGCTGAGGGGTAGATCCAGGATCTCTAACCTCCCCGGATCGGCCCAGGGGCTGCCCGTGCCCTGTTGGCGCTGTGCATAGACGCTTTCCAGCCACCTTCTGCAGCCCACCAGCAGCGGGGCATCCTCGCGGCCGCACCAAGGGGCCATGGCCTTCAGCACCACCTCAGCGCCGATGCCGGCTGGATCGCCGAGGGAGATGGCCAGCCGAGGGCGCTTAGCGTTGCTGTCGCTTGCCTGGTATCCCATGGTCCGTTGGCTGTTGCTGCTGGGGATCGGGTTTGTTCTCGTGAAAGGAGTGCAGAGCGGCTGGGTAGAGCTTCATTGGAACCGCCTGTTTCACGATGTGGGGGTTCCCTTTGTGCCGGATCCGGATCAGCCCCGGCAGGGGGCGGGGTCTCCGCAGCGCTGATCGTTCATTCCATCACGCCTTCTTCTGGCTGGCCTGTTCTTCCATCAGGCTGGCGGCGAAGCCTTCCCGGTAGCTGGGGTAACGCAGCTCATAGCCCAGCCGCTGGCAGAGCAAGGTGTTGCTGACCCGGCGGTTGTCTTCCCAGAAGCTCAGGGCCATGGGGCTGAGCTCGGGGGCGATGTCTTCGAAGCGCCGATAGACGGGCAACTTCAGGTTGAGCAGATGGGCGGCAAACCCAAGGGTCTCGCTGGATGGACAGGGCACGTCATCGCTCACGTTCACCACGGCGGGACGCTCATGGGCCGCAAGGGCCATGCAGTGCAGCAGGGCGCCAACGATGTCCTCGACATGGATGCGGCAGAACACCTGGCCTGGTTTGTGCACCAATCGAGCGGTGCCTTGGCGTAGTTGATCAAAGGGGCAGCGCCCGGGGCCGTAGATCGCCGGCAGACGAAAACTTTGCACCGGCAGTCCGCTGCTCAGCCAGGCTTCTTCAGCCTTCAGCCGGGCCCGGCTTCGGGGCAGGGTGGCGGCTGTGGGGCTGCCTTCACTGACCCACGCGCCGGCACTGTCCCCGTAGACGCCGGTGGTGGAGAGATAGCCCAGCCATTGCAGCGGTTGTCTGCTCAGGGCGTCCAGGAGGTGTTCGAGGGCGTCGTCCCGGCCATCGCGGTTTGGGGGGATGGTGACGAGCACATGGCTGATCTGCTCAGGAAGGGCCGGGATCAGGTCTTGGCTGGCATCAAAGGCCAGCCATTGCATGCCTTTTCGAGGGGCTTCAGGCCTTGCGCTGCGCTGGGTCAACCAGACCTCGGCCCCTTGATCGACCATCGCCTGCGCGAAGCGCTGACCGCTGTAGCCCCCGCCAATGACCAGGACGCGGGGGGCGGACTTGACAGCCTGATCCGTCATGAGTACACCTGTATTACTCGCTCAAGGTCGATGACCGCATCTTGCCTCTCCGCCCCCCTGGCTTCCTCGCGCCGCGCTCTCTTGCGCCGGCGTGCAGGCATCGCGCCGGGCGGCGTCCTGGCGATTGCCTCTGCCGCAACCGTGTTGTTCCTGGCGCTGGTGGTCGCCCCAGAGCAGCCCCAGGCGCAGGCGGAGATCTGTGAGCGCCACAACGGGGCTGCGGCTTGCCGGATCTGGTGAGCGTTCAGGCCGCCTGCATTGCCGGTGAGACGGCCTGGGCAGGGCTAGCCCACTGCAGCAAGCGCAACGCCAGGCGCAGGTCCCCGTCGGTCCAGGCGCGGATCGCCATGGCCCGCCTGGGGTCATAGAAGCGCTGGCGGCGATACCACTCAAAGGCGTCGGCGTCGCTCTTGCGGCCGTTGCAGGCCAGGCATGCCGGCACGCAGTTCTCGGTGACGCTCAGGCCTCCGCGGCTTTGGGGCAGGACGTGGTCAATCGATTCGGAGGGCTTGCCGCAGTAAATACAAGTTTTGTGCGTGAAAGTGTGTAGGGATTGTCTCCAGCGTCGGACGCGAAGTTTGGGGCACAAATCTTCCAGGAAAACGGCATCCCTGCTGTGCATCCGATCAAATCGGTTGCCGAGAGTCTGCCCTTGGTCGCTGGGTTGTCAATGTGTCGAAGGATGCATTTTGCAAGCCTTATTGCAGGACTTGCATTCCACCGCAATCTGGCTAACTTGAGAGCCGCTGCGCCAGAGTGGGCGCCCCCGTCCGGTCTCCTTGCCTCCGCCCAGCGCGAGCTCCGCTCCAAGAGCGTCCCGTTGTCTGATGCGCTTGGGGGCCTCCGGTGGCATCGAGTTGGTGCTCCCCTTTGACGCGGTCACCCAGGCCCAGTTGAGGGCTGTGCGGCCCCGGGGCTTCTGGCGCTCACGGCAGGGCTGCTGGGAGTTCCCCCTCGAAGCTGCTCTGGTGCTGCGTCAGGGCTTTGGCCAGCGCTTCGCCCTCGATCCACAACTCGAGCAGTGGTGCAGCTGGCTGGAGCAGCCCCTGCCCCCCTTGCCCCCCCACCGTCAGCTGGTCGAGCTGGCTGAGCTGCGGCAGCCCCTGCCGGATGGACGTTGTTTGTTTGCCCATCAACGGGCGGCGGTCCGTTGGTTGTTGGCCCGCCGCGGGGCGGTGCTGGCCGATGCCATGGGGCTGGGTAAAACCCTCACCGCCTTGATGGCGGCCCGGGCGATGGTGCGGGCCGCCGATTGCCGCGTGGTGGTCATTGCCCCCACCGGTCTGCATCGCCACTGGTTGCAGGAGGCCGCGGCGCTGCAGCTGCAGATCGAGCTTCTCAGTTGGGCTGCGTTACCGGCTGATCTCCCCCCCGCTGGCACGGTGCTCATCGCCGACGAGGCCCACTACGCCCAGAACCTGGCGGCGGCGCGGACCCGGTCATTCCTGCGCCTCGCTCGGCATCCCCGCCTGAGGGCCGCTTGGTTGTTGAGCGGCACCCCGATGAAAAATGGACGGCCCGCTCAGCTGTTTCCTCTGCTGGCGGCCATCGGCCATCCATTGGCCCGCGATCAGAGAGCCTTTGAGGAGCGCTACTGCCAGGGGCATTGGCTGGAGCGTGACGGGGCGCGGCACTGGTCCGCCCAGGGCGCGACCCACCTGCCTGAGTTGCAGCGGCTTGTACGCCCCCTGCTGCTGCACCGGCGCAAAGAGGATTGCCTTGATCTGCCCCCCAAGCAGCGTCGCCTGTTGCCGGTTGCCCTTTCAGAGGCAGAGGGACAGGGCTTCCAGCACCGGCTGCAACTCAAGGTGGAGGACTACCGCCGCCGCGCCGCCGCTGGCCTGGTGCGCCGCGATGCCGAGGCCCTAGCCGTGCTGACGGCCCTGCGTCAGATCGGAGCGGAGTACAAGCTCCCAGCGGCTCAAGCCTTGCTCGAGCCGCTCCTGGCCGATGGGGAATCGGTGGTTGTGTTCACGGCATTTGTGGCGGCCGCGGAGCTGCTGCACCAGCGCCTGGGCGGTGCCCTGCTCACGGGGCGCCTGCCCGCCGCTGACCGGCAGAGTCTCGTGGACCGTTTTCAGGGCGGTGTGGATCGGCTCTTGATCTGTACCTACGGAGTGGGCGGCCTGGGCTTCACCCTGCACCGGGCCCGCCACGTGCTTCTGCTGGAACGCCCCTGGACGCCCGGTGATGCTGAACAGGCGGAAGATCGCTGCCACCGCATTGGGATGCAGTCGATGCTGCAGTGTCACTGGCTGCAGCTGGGGGTGGCGGACCAGCTGGTGGACGGCCTGATTGCCGATAAGGCAGAGCGCATTGCCCTGCTTCTCAATCGCGGGACCCAGCAGTTGCAGCGTCAGGCTTTGCCGAAGATGGTTCAGGAGCTGCTGGAGCGTTGGTGAGCCGTTCGCAATTGCGGCGTCTCAACTCGATTTCATCCGCCATCAGCGGCTCGATGCGGTGCTTCCCGCTGCGCAGGTCGGCTGCGGCCTGGAGGCTGTCTTTGCAGGCCTGCTGCGGCTGTCCCGCCAGCTTGAGCAGCAGAGCCCGTTCGTTGCGGGGTTGGGGATGGCCCGGGAAGGCCTCCACCACAGCGTTGCAGCGCTGGATCTGCGCGGGCAGCTGCGAGAGATCGACATTCCGCAGGCAGTCATCGAGCTGCGGTTTGTTCTCCCCGGGCTCCGGGGCTCCGCCGCAGCTGCTGAGGATCAGGGAGAGCGCACCCGCCCCGAGGGCTGTGGGCAGGGCCCGCAGGCCCCGGTGCTGGGAATGCGCCATCAACCGTTAGTAGGCGTAGCGGTTGCCGCTGGTCGAGCCGCTGGCTGAACCCTTGGCTTCTGCGGCGCGCTTGGCATCGGGATGGGGTTCGCCGGTCTTCTGCTCTTCCTCTGCCTTTTCGACCGCTTTGACGTAGAGGTCACCGAGGTATTTGCCGCAGTCGGGGTATTTCCCGGGATCGGCCACCACCGCTTCGGTGATCATCACGGCAGCGTGCTCGGGGGAGGTCTTGAACATCGAAGCGCTCTGGCGCTTCACGGTGGCGTAAGCGGCTTTCCAGCTCACTTCGTGGTTGTTACCGCTGCTGCGCATGTAGCAATAGATCTGGGCACCCTTGGCGCCGGTGTCGGTGCCTGCCAGCGCTGCAGACGGCAGGGCAGCCCAGCCCAGAGCCGCAAGGGGAAGGGCCGCAAGCAGCCGGCCGAGGTGGCTGCGGTGGGTCGCAGGGCGAAGCATTCGAAACCGTGGGGAATCCTTGTGGTGACCCACCGTATCGAGCGTTGCCGGTGGGATCCAGTGCTCCGGTTAAGCCGCTGGCGGTGGCAGGTTGCCGTGGCCCAGCAGCAACCGAACTGCCAGGGGAAGCACCAGGAGGACGGTGATCAGACGGACGGCATGCAGGGCTGCCACGGCTGCCCCTACCCCAAATTCCGCCCCCACCAGGCTCATCCCGCTGATGCCACCCGGAGCTGCCCCCAGCAGGGCAACCAGGGGATCCATCCCCAGAAGGCGGCTGCACCACAGCCCCACCACAAGGCCTGTCATCACCAGGGTGAGGGTGATCAAGAGGGCTGGTTTCCAGAGCTGACGCAGCTCTCCGAGGGCTGCACCCGTGAGCCCGGTGCCGATCACGGTGCCGATGCCGATTTCCAGGGCTGTGCGGGTCCCGCTGGGCCAGTCAGCAACGCTCAGCTTGCCGCTCACACTCAGCAGGGCTGCCCCCAGGATGGCGCCGGCCAACGGTGCAGCGGGGATGCCGGTCCGCAGGGCCAGCAGTCCGCCCGTGAGCCCGGCCAGCAGGTAGGCCAGCAGGTGCAAGCTGGCGGGCATGGAGATCGGCCGTGGATACGGCGACAAGTTTGCTTCGCCCCCTGCCCTTGAGAAGAGCCTGTGGCTGTGGTGTCATCGGGCCAGTTGAACGATCTTCATGGCCAGCGAGTCCGTGTCCTTTCGGATCACCCGCACCACAGAAGACCTTGCCCAGACCGTGGCTGCCCTGTCCCAGCGCCTGGTGAAGTTGGAGCAGCGCCTGGGCTCCTTGGAGTTGCAGGTGGATCAGGTCAGCAGTGCTGAGCCGCCCGACCCTGAGCAGCTTGTGCGGCTCGACAACGTCGCCAGCCTGCTTGCTGATTGCCGCAGCCTGCTCGAGGAGCCCGCAGGGTTTGTGAATCCTCACGAGGATGAGGCCTTGGCTGCCTAGGGCTTGCGCACTTGCCACAATGGGAAGAAAGCGAATCATGGCCTTCTCCAATAGCCATCGTGCCGCCCCTGCAGTGGCCTCCGCAGGAACTCCGGCTTGCCAGCAGCGCGCCTTCGCTGAAGGTGGTCACCAACTCGAGAAGCTGGAATTTGCCCTTGCGGTGGCGATCACCCGCGGGGACGCCCAAAAGGTTCAACAGCTGCGGGAGCAGATTGCAGCCCTGGGGGGCAATCGCGAGGAACCAGGCACCTGAATCGCTGCGGTTCGGTGTCTCAATGCTGACCGGATTGGTCAGGTCAGATAGGTGTGACCGTTAAAGTTGCGGAACGCGAAAAATCAATACGTGCAAGCGACTAATCCGACGACGGCCGTTTCGGTGCGACGCGAAGACTTACTGAAGGCGGCGGCGGCCTTCGAAGCAGCTGCAGAGCAAGCCGCCTCCAGTGGTCTGATTGCGGAGTCTGCCCGTGAAATTTTGCGCGCCCTTGATTGTGAGCGCCGTGCCGGCAGTGTGGGCCCTCAGGTCTTGCAGCTGATCAAGCCGCGCGCCTGATCCAGAAATTATCGAAGCGGGTGACCGGGCTCGAACCGGCGACGTTCAGCTTGGGAAGCTGACATTCTACCACTGAATTACACCCGCAAATTAACAAGAATTGGCGCAATGTGTCGCCGTTTCTTGTTGGCAAAACGATAGCAAGGGATCCGCCCCTTAGGCGGATCCCCGCGTTGCTTGCCTGATCAGCCGGCCAGGGCTGCTGCGCAGGCAGCCACCCCTGAGCCTGGGGTGCCCTGGTGGAGCCCCAGTTCCTGCAGGGTGGCTTCGATTGCGGCCACGGCGGTCAGCACATCGCGATCGCAGACAAATCCCAGGTGGCCAATCCGGAAAACTTTGCCCTTGAGGTGGTCCTGGCCACCGGCCAAGAGAATGTCAAAGCGATCTTTCACCTTCTTGCGAAGGGCCTCGGCGTCGATCCCTGCGGGTGCAACGGCGGTGATGGCCGGGCTGCCGTAGCCATCGGCTGCATAGAGGGGCAGGCCGATCGCCTTCATCCCGGCCTGGGCCGCAGCGCGGTGGCGGGCATGGCGGGCGAAGATCGCCTCCAGGCCTTCGGACTGCATCATCTCCAGGGCCGCCTCAAGGGCGAAGTAGAGGTTGATCGCCGGAGTGAAGGGGTTGCTGTTGGCGTGGGCTGATTTGCGGTACTTGCCCAGGTCCAGATAGAACTTCGGCAGGTCGGAGCGGCTGTAGGCCTCCCAGGCCCGCTCGCTCACGGCCACGAAGGCCAGGCCCGGCGGCATCATGTAGCCCTTCTGGGAGCCGGATCCGATCACGTCGATGCCCCAGGCATCCATCGGCACGTTGCAGGCCCCGAGGCTGGTGACACAGTCGGCGATGGTCAGAGCTGTGCCATGGGCTTTGACGTGCTTGGCGATGGTCTCCAGGTCATTGATCACGCCCGTGGAGGTTTCCGAGTGGGTCAGGATCACGGCCTTGATCGCCTTGGCGCTGTCGGCTTCCAGGGCGGTGCGGAAGGCTTCGGGATCAAGGGGTTGGCCCCATTCGGCCTTGATCACCTGCACGTCCAGGCCGTAGGCCTGGGCCACCTTCACCCAGCGCTCACCGAACTTCCCGTTGTCGCCGCAGAGAACCTTGTCGCCTTTGCTCAGCACGTTGATGATCCCGGCCTCCATGGCTGAGGTGCCGCTGCCGGTGATCACCAGCACGTCGTTGCTGGTCTGGTGCAGCCACTTCAGCTGAGCCGTGGTGCGCTCAACAATTTTCTGGAAATCAGCGCTGCGGTGGCCGATGGGATGGCGTCCCATGGCCTGCAGGACGCTCTCCGGCACAGGGGTCGGGCCGGGAATCATCAGGGTGAGCTTGTCCTGCATGGTGTGGCGACTGGGGCGGTGAATGAGGCGATCGCTGCCCGGTGACCCAGCAGCGCAATCGACCAACATAAAAAACGGACCCCACCCGCCCCATTCCTCCATGGCAGAAAGCGGCTACACCTTGCCGGTGTGGGTGGCGGCGGCGGCGGTGGCCGCCCTGAACCAGTTGAACGGAGAGCCGTTCGAACCCACGGTGCAGTTACGTCTGGATCCGGGTGAGGTCACAGGCACGGCCATCCCGGTGCAGGCGGCCGCACGGCTGGGGGCTGACCGTGCCCTGGCCACGACCCGTTGCAATCCCGGTGATCTGTTGGATCTCACCCGAGGCCTGCCGATTTGGGTGGAGGCCAGTTGGATGGCCCTGGAGGCTGGTCGGCCCTGGCTGCTGTTGGAGCCCGGTGAGGGGGTTGGCGTGGTGGAGGCCACGGGCCAGATGTGCGTTTCGGGCTATGCCCGGGACTTGCTGGAGCGCAATCTGCAGCCCTTGCTGCCTGATCAGCAGGGGCTGCGGCTCACAGTGACGTTCCCCGGCGGCAGTGCGCTGGATGAGCGCACCAGCAATGCTGCCTTTGGGGTGGTGGATGGGCTGGCGCTGATCGGCACCCAGGCGGAGGTGCAGCGCAGTGCTGCCCCGGATCAGCTGGCGGCGGTGCGGGCCGAGCTTGAGCGCCGCGCCCTCCAACCCGGCGGTTCCCCGGATCTGGTGCTGGTGATCGGAGAGAACGGCCTGGATCTGGCCCCGCAGCTGGGGCTGCCGCCGGCGCTGCTGCTCAAGGCGGGCAACTGGCTCGGACCGGCCCTGGTGGCGGCGGCGGAGCAGGGGGTGCGCCGGCTGCTGCTGCTGGGCTACCAGGGCAAGTTGATCAAGCTGGCGGGCGGGATCTTCCACACCCACCACCATCTGGCCGATGGGCGTCTGGAGATCCTTGCGGCTCAAGCCGCTCTTCAGGGCTTGCCCCTCGAGCAGGTCCAGGCGTTGGCCAGCGCCTTGAGCGTGGATGAGGCCCTGGGCGCCCTAGCTCAGCGGGATCCTGGCGCGGCTCAGTCCCTGGTGAACCGAGTCGCCACAGTGATTGAGCAGCGCTCTCAGCAGTATCTGGGCCGCCACAGTGATCAGCGTCTGCAGTTGGGGGCGGTGCTGTTCGACCGGTCCCGCCGGATCAGTGCCTCCGGTCCCCAGGGACATCAGTTGCTGGAGGCCTTTCGGGCCTGAGATCTAGGGTGAAGTCAACGCCCGGGCCACAGCTGCTGGCCGCTTCATGTCAGACGTGAACCCCACTGCCATCGGTGAAACCAATCGCCATCCAGCGATTGTGATCCTTGATTTCGGCTCGCAATATTCCGAATTGATCGCCCGGCGGGTGAGGGAAACCGAGGTGTATTCCCTGGTGATGGGTTACAGCACCACCGCGGCTGAACTCAAGGCGATCAACCCCAAGGGGATCATCCTCAGCGGCGGCCCCAGCTCGGTCTATGCCGAACACGCTCCGGTCTGTGATCCCGCGATCTGGGATCTCGGCATTCCTGTGCTCGGTGTCTGCTACGGCATGCAGCTCATGGTGCAGCAGTTGGGTGGCTCCGTGGTGGCCGCTGGCCGCGCTGAATACGGCAAAGCTCCGCTGTATGTCGACGACCCCACCGATCTGCTCACCAACGTCGACGAAGGCTCGACGATGTGGATGAGCCATGGCGACTCGGTGGAGCGGTTGCCTGAAGGGTTTGTCCGCCTGGCTCACACCGACAACACCCCTGAAGCCGCCGTCGCCCATCACAACCGCAGGCTGTATGGCGTCCAGTTCCATCCGGAGGTGGTGCATTCCATCTGCGGCATGGCCCTGATCCGCAATTTCGTTTATCACGTTTGCGGTTGCCTGCCGGATTGGACCACGGCGGCCTTCATCGATGAGGCGGTGGCCGATGTTCGCCGTCAGGTGGGTGATAAGCGAGTTCTGCTGGCCCTCTCCGGGGGGGTTGACTCCTCCACCCTCGCCTTCCTGTTGCACAAGGCGATCGGGGATCAGCTCACCTGCATGTTTATTGACCAGGGCTTCATGCGGAAGGGTGAGCCCGAGTTTTTGGTGGAGTTCTTTGATAAGCGTTTCCACATCAATGTGGAATACATCAACGCCCGTGAGCGCTTTATCAACAAGCTCTCCGGGATCACGGATCCCGAGGAGAAGCGCAAGCTGATCGGGACGGAATTCATCCGCGTCTTCGAAGAGGAGAGCAAGCGACTTGGACCCTTTGATTACCTCGCTCAGGGAACCCTCTATCCCGATGTGATCGAGAGCGCCGGGACCAACGTTGACCCCAAGACTGGCGAACGGGTGGCGGTGAAGATCAAGAGCCACCACAACGTCGGTGGTCTGCCGAAGGATCTTCAGTTCAAGTTGGTGGAACCCCTGCGCCGTCTGTTTAAGGACGAAGTGCGCAAGGTGGGACGAACCCTGGGCTTGCCCGAGGAAATCGTGGGTCGTCATCCCTTCCCAGGCCCTGGCCTGGCGATCCGCATCCTCGGAGAGGTGAGCGACGAGAAGCTCAACATCCTTCGTGATGCTGACCTGATCGTGCGAGAAGAGATCAAGGCCGCTGGCCTGTATCACGACATCTGGCAGGCGTTCGCCGTGCTCCTTCCGGTTCGCAGCGTCGGGGTCATGGGTGACAAGCGCACCTACGCCTTCCCGGTGGTGCTCCGCTGCGTGTCCTCGGAAGACGGGATGACCGCGGATTGGTCCCGCCTGCCCTACGACCTGCTGGAGAAGATCTCCAACCGCATCGTCAATGAGGTGAAGGGCGTGAACCGGGTGGTGTTGGACATCACCAGCAAGCCCCCCGGAACGATCGAGTGGGAGTAGGGCCCTTGCGCTAGCGGGGACCGAGGGACTCCGTTACCCTCGGGGCCCCGGCCCAGGAGCCTTGACCGCCGCCCCCCAGCAGGACCTCCAGCTGCAGCGCCGTCTGCAGCAGGACAGCATTCATCTGGCTGGCAAGGTCATTTATCTGAACCCGTTTCTGTACTGGCGACGGTTCGACGCCAATACAGATCGCTGGTTGCGTGAACCGGGTCAGTTGGCTGAAGACCAGATCACGGCCAATCGCCTGCGCTTCTACCCGGAGCTCGACTGGGATCTCCTCAACGATGACGACCGTGCCATCAAGGACGGGGCCGTTGAGATGTTCCTCAAGAGCCTCGAGCTGATCAGCACCTTCAACCCCGATCTCACCCCAGGGCAGTTGCTGGAGGTCGAGCGGAAAATGGCGGTCACCAAGAAGCGCGCCTTTGAGCGCTGGGTGGCCAAGTCCCTGAAACGCCGTCAGCAGAAGCAGGCCAGCGAGCGCCGTCGCTTCGATCGCGAGCGTCTCTTGCGTGACTGGGGCGAGTGGATGGTGTTGCCGGTGACCCGGCAGGCGTTGCTGCCACTCTCCGCTCTGATGGTGATCGCCGTTGGGGCTGGCTGGTGGCTGGGATCGCAGCAGTTCTGCCGGCAGCAGATCGTTCAGCCTGCCGTGGAGCGTTCCGCCGGTGCGGCCCTCCCCTGAAGACTCACGTTTTTGGCGGCAGGCGCCAAACTGAGCTCAACGTCCTTGCCCGGTTGCCCCATGGGTTCTGATCCCCTCGACAGCCTGCGCCTCGCCCTGATGCAGGACGTGCTGCCCGTGGGACTGGCGGTGGTGGAGCGGGTCCGGCGCGGTGGTGCCCGAGACGTGGCCGATGTCCTCGGGCAGGGGCCTGATGCGCTGGGTCAACTCCGCGAGGAGGGTGAAGACGCCGCCAGGGAGGTGCGCGAACGGCTGGATCGCATCCAACCTGGCCTCGGAAATCCCGTGATGAAGGTGGACGTCAAGGACGTGCCGATGCCCGTGAGCCTGGGCGACGATCCAACCCAGCCCGCCGGTGACGATCGAGCGGAGCTGCAGCTGAGCCTGGCCCGCATCTCCGAGAGGTTGTCCTTGCTGGAGCAACGCCTCACTCCAGGGAGCTGATCGCCGTGGCGCTCGCGGCTCACACCCACCATCGCAGTGCTGGAACCCAGCGGCAGCCAGCTGTCTTGCTTGGGTTGGTGCTGTTCTTCGCTTCGGCGATGGTGCTGCGCCTCGGCTGGCTGCAGTTGCTGCAGGGTCAGGAGAACCGTGCCAGGGCTGATGAGAACCGCATCCGTCTGTTGGCCCGTAACCCGGTGCGCGGCCGCATCCTGGATCGCCACGGTGAGGTGCTGGTTTCCAGTCGCCTGATCTACAGCCTTTATCTGCAACCGAAAGACCTGCCGTCAGGCAGCTGGCCTGCGTTGCGGCAGCGCCTGAGCAGTTTGTTGAGCCTGCCTGAGCCGCAGCTGGAGCAGCGCAAACGGCAGGGCCCGGGCCGGGGGGAGTATCGGATTGAGTTGGCCAGCAACCTCTCGCCAGAGCAGGTGTTGCGGTTCCGCGAACAGAGCGGGTCATTGCGCGGAGCCCAGGTGGATCTGGATGTGGTCCGCAGCTACCCCCATGGATCGCTGGGGGCCCATGCCCTGGGCTACACCCAGCCGATCACCGAGGCGGAGTACAAGTCCCTGGCCAAGCGGGGCTACAAGATTCGCGATCGCATTGGGCGGATCGGCGTTGAAGCGGCCTACGAATCCCATCTGAGGGGGAGTTGGGGCGGCCAGATGGTGGAGGTGAATGCGATGGGTGAGATCCAGCGCATCCTTGGGGATCGCCCCTCGAAGGCGGGTAAGGATCTTGTCCTGACCATCGATCTGCAGTTACAGCGCGCCGCCGAGGACGCCCTCAAGGACAAGCGGGGCGGAGCGATCATCGCCCTCAATCCCAAGACGGGAGCGATCCTGGCGATGGCCAGTCGCCCCAATTTCGATCCCAACTTCTTCTCGAAGCTGGTGACCACCCAGGGTGAGTACGACGCCCTGTTCAATTCCCCCTCCAAGCCCCTGCTGAGCCGGGCGATGAATGCCTACGACCCCGGCAGCACCTGGAAGGCAGTGACGGCCATGGCGGGGATGGAGAGCGGTAAGTTCCCGCCAACCACTCAGTTGAACACCTTCGGCTGTATCCGCTACGGCGGTCACTGCTTCCCGGATCACAACGGCGCCGGCTTTGGCCGGATTGGCTACGAGGATGCCCTGCGCTTTTCGAGCAACACCTTCTATTACCAGATCGGTGTGGGAACGGGGTCGATGCCCCTCTACAACGCCGCCGTGAAGCTGGGCTTCACCAAACCCACCGGCATCGAGATCGGCTACGAAGAGAGCCCGGGTTTGGTAGGCAACGAGCGCTGGGCGGCGCAGGGCCGGGGCTGGGCGAAGCCCGGCATGACCCCTTGGATCCCGGAAGACATGGCGAGCATGTCGATCGGGCAGTCGGTGGTGCAGGTCACCCCATTGCAGCTGGCTCGTGCCTACGCGGTCTTTGCCAATGGTGGTTATCTGATCACCCCCCACCTCGTGGATCGCGGACTTGATTGGTTGGTTCCCCCCCGGCGCACAAAGGTGGAGATCAAACCCTCCACCCTGGCCACGATCAGACGGGGTCTGCGCAAGGTGGTGCAGGAGGGCACGGGATATCGGATGAATGAGGCCAAGGAGCTCCCGCCGGTTGCCGGCAAGACGGGCACGGCGGAAGACAGCACCGGAGGCTCAGATCACTCCTGGTTTGCCTGTTATGCCCCCTATCCCAATGGGGAGATCGTTGTGGTGGCCTTTGCCCAGAACACCCCCGGCGGCGGCTCCGTGCATGCCTTGCCCATGGCCCGCAAGGTCCTTCAGGTTTGGGCGCAGCAGCGCAAGGGTTGATCAGCTCTTCAGGGCCGGTTGCCGGTTCTCGCTGAGCACCTGCCGGTAGTAACCGCGCAGCTGTTCGGTGGCGCCTGCCCATCCCCAGCGCTCGGCTTCCTCGCGGGCATTGCGCCGCAATTGTTCCCGCTGGCTGGGATCCCCCAGCAAGCGTTGGGCAGCAGCGGTGAGACTGCCGGCACCGCCGTCGGCCCCATCGGGTTCGTAGAGGCAGCCGTTGATCCCATCGCTCACGATGTCAGGGATGCCGCCTCGGTTAGCCCCCACCACCGGGCAGCCGGCCGCCATCGCTTCCAGGAGCACGAGTCCGAGGGTTTCGGTGCTGCTTGGGAAGAGGAAGGCATCGGCGCTGGCGTAGGCGCTGGCCAGTTCTTCGCCGGCCAGATAGCCCACGAAGGTGGCGGCGCTGCCGGCAAAGAGGGTTTCCAGCTGCTGGCGATAGGGCCCATCGCCCACGAGGGCCAGGCGTGCGTCAGGCATGGCATCGAGCACCGGGCGGATGCGTTCGATCTGTTTCTCAGCGGAGAGTCGCCCGATGTAGAGCAGCAGCTGACCGGTGTCGCTGCGCCCCCCGAGGAGCCGCTGCCGCATGGCATCGCTGCGCAGCTCCGGGCGGAACAGATCGGTGTCGACGCCCCGTTGCCAGAGAGCGGTGTTCTGGATGCCCTTCTCACTGAGCTCGGCCACCATCGCGGTGGAGGTGCAGAGGTTGAGCTGGGCCTGATTGTGAGCTGCCTTGAGCAGTTCCCAGAGCACGGGTTCGAGCATCCCAAGCCCGTAATGCTCCAGGTATTTGGGTAGGTGGGTGTGGTAGCTGGCCACCAGGGGATACCCCTTGGTCTTGGCGATCCAGATCCCGCCGAGCCCCAGCACCGCCGGATTCACCACATGCACCAGATCCGGATCGAAGGCATCCAGCGCTTCCGAGACGGAGGGCCGCGGCAGGGCCAGCTTCAGTTCGGGATACAGCGGTAGGGGCATGGCCGGCACGCCCACCACCCGTGCCCCCATGTAGGTCTCGGGGGCCCCTTCGGGGCAGAAGATCAGCACCTCATCGCCGGCAAGCACCAGCTGCTCAACCGTTTTAGTGAGCCTGGTGACAATGCCGTCGACCTTGGGGAGAAAGGTCTCGGTGAACAGCGCGATCTTCAAGGGGATCAGGCGGTTTTGATGGCCTTGGCCTGGGTTTTGGTCCAGGCGGAGGTGCAGAGGATGCGGTTGCGATCGCAGCGATCGGCGTAGCGGGTGGCGATCTCCACCACTTCCTTGAGCAGGCCGTCGTCGAGGGTGGTGGGGTTGAGGCCCAGCTCGATGAAGCAGCGGTTATCGACGATCAGGTCGTTTTCCACGGCCTCATTGCGCGGGTTGGGCAGGTTGTTCACCTGGGCCCCGGTTAGGGCGGCCACCTTCTTGGCCAGTTCACCCACCTGATGGCTTTCGGTCATCTGGTTGAAGATCTTTACCCGCTCGCCCTTCTCTGGAGGGTTCTCCAGGGCCAGCTGCACGCACTTCACTGAGTCACGGATGTGAATGAAGGCGCGGGTTTGGCCGCCGGTGCCGTGCACCGTGAGCGGGTAGCCGATGGCCGCCTGCATCAGGAAGCGGTTCAGCACCGTGCCGTAGTCGCCGTCGTAGTCGAAGCGGTTGGTGAGCCGCGGGTCGCGATCGGTGGCGTCGGTGTTGGTGCCCCAGACGATCCCCTGGTGCAGGTCGGTGATGCGGACCTGGTCGTTCTTGTTGTAGTAGAGGAAGAGCAGCTGATCGAGCGTCTTGGTCATGTGGTAGACGCTCCCCGGGCTCGCCGGGTGCAGGATCTCCTCCTCAAAACGGCTGCCATCGGGCTGAGGCACCTCCACCTTCAGGTACCCCTCAGGGATGGTGGCGCCGCGGTGGGAGCCATAGCCGTAGACCCCCATGGTGCCGAGGTGCACCACATGGATGTCGAGCCCGCTCTCCACGATCGCGGCCAGCAGGTTATGGGTCCCGTTGACGTTGTTATCAACGGTGTAGCGCTTGGTGGCGCTGCTCTTCATCGAATAGGGAGCAGCTCGCTGTTCGGCAAAATGCACCACCGAGTCGGGCTTTTCTTCGATCAGCAGATCGAGGAGGCGCTGATATTCGTGGGCGATGTCCATGTGCACGAAGCGCATGGGTTTCCCACCGGTCTCCTCCCATGCCTTCAGCCGATCAGGCATGGTGGCGATCGGCGTCAAGGAATCCACGGCCAGATCGATGTCGATCTTGCGGCGGCTCAGGTTGTCCACGATCAGGACGTCATGCCCCTGATCGGCCAGGTTCACGGCGCAGGGCCAGCCGCAGAAGCCGTCACCGCCGAGAACGAAAACCTTCACCGCTGGACTCCTGCAGTACGAGCAATTGCTCCGTCAGGGCAAGCTACTACAGGGATTCAGCTGATTCCCACGGCGACGGCCAGCATCAGCAGAACCAGGACTGCGCCACCGATGAAGAGCACCTTGCTGGTGCCACCACGGGCTTCACTGCCGTCCATCACCTCCATGCGCGGCTCTTTGGCGAAGGCATTCAGCCTGCCGCCGTCCTCTTCGGTGACCTGCATGACCTGGGGGTGTGGTTGAGGCGACAGTACGGAGACTCAACCCATTTCAGTTTCACCTGTGCGGAACCGTTATGTGCCGACGCGTCCGAGCGTTGGGGAGCTGGGGTTGGCCTCGGCGCGGATCGGCAGGCGTCCGGCATGGAAGGCGGTGCGCCCGGCCTCACAGGCCATGGCCATGGCTTTGGCCATGGCGGCGGGGTTGCCAGCCAGGGCGATGGCACTGTTGATCAGGAGGGCATCGGCCCCCATCTCCATGGCCTGGGCAGCCTCGCTCGGTACCCCGAGGCCTGCATCCACAACCACTGGAACGCGTGCGTTTTCAATGATCAAGGCGATGTTGGCGGCATTGCGAATCCCCTGCCCTGAGCCAATTGGTGAGCCCAGGGGCATCACCGTGGCGCAGCCGGCCTCCTCAAGCCGCTGAGCCAGGAGCGGGTCTGCATTGATGTAGGGCAGCACGGTGAACCCCTCCTTCACCAGCTGTTCGGCTGCCTCAAGGGTGCCGATCGGATCGGGCAGCAGATGCTTGGAGTCCGGGATCACCTCGAGCTTGACGAAGTTGTTGTCTTCCTGTCCGGCCAATTTCGCCAGTTCGCGTCCCAGCCGGGCCACCCGGATCGCTTCTTCAGCCGTGGCACAGCCGGCGGTGTTGGGCAGCATCCAGATCCGCCCCCAGTCGATCGCCTCCATCAGGCCTTCATGTCCGGCGGCCTGGGACTGCACCCGCCGAACCGCCACCGTGACGATCTCGCAGGAACTGGCCTCAAGGCTGGCCTGCATGGCCTGCAGGCTCGGGTATTTGCCGGTGCCTGTCATCAGACGGCTGCGGAAGCTCCGCCCGCCGATCACCAGGGCATCATCCTGCTGAGCTGCTGCAGACACGGCAGAGACACGGGTCATGCAGCGACCGTACAGCGCAGCCCTGTCGCCGCGCGGCAGCCTCCTTAGGCTGGTGCGACCTGCTCCGTTGACGTGATTCCTCTGCTGGCCGCGATTCCCTTGACCACCGTCAACGTTGCGGCGGCGCGGCCCACTCCTCTGCAGGAGAACTTTGGGATGGCCGCCAATGTGCAGCAGTTCGATCCCGTCGCTAGGGCCAGTGAGCTCGCCAGGGATCTGCCTCGGCGTTGGAGCGGTAGCTACCAGCCTTTTGGGCCCGGATCGTCTGCACCGGTGACCCTCCAGCTCGCCTCGGTGACGGCCCTCGGCCAGATGGTGGATGTGCGCGGCGAGATGACCCTGGGGACCACGACGATTCCTGTCCAGGGCAATCTCAACGCCCAATCGGATCAGCTGGATCTACTACTGCTGGGCGATTACAGCGCCTCGGATCTCCAGGGCGGTGGCGACTTCCTGGGATTGCAGGGATTCAGCCTTTCCGGTTGGGTGGCCCCGCGGCTGACCAACCCCGGCGGACAGCTGGTGCTCAATCCCGTGGGTGAGGGAGCTCCGGCCATCCGTGGCCTCTGGTAAGGCTGGTCTTAGGCGGCGGTGCGCTCCAGGCGCTTCAGCCGCCGCTTGGCGGTTCGGTTGGCTGAGTCCAGCTCGAGCACTTTTTGGTAGGTCTCCTTGGCTTCGTCGCTCTTCTGCTGCTTCTCGAGGGCGAAGGCCAGATTGTTCAGGGCTACGGGGTAGTCCGCTTTCGCCCGCAGAGCGGCGCGGTAGTGCTTGATGGCGGCGTTGTAGTTGTTTTGGGCAGCCAGGGCAAAGCCCAGGGCGTTCTCGATCAGGGCCTGGGCTTCTGCAGGTTCGGCGCTGGCCTTTTTGGCTGCCAGCTTGAGGTTTTCGGTTGCCTGGCCATACAGACGCTTGCGGAGCTGAACCGAGGCGAGTTCGTAGAGGTCGCCTGCCGATTTGTCGCTGATCTTGGTCTGGGCCTCCAGGCGGGCCAGGGCCACTTCATCGCCGCGGACCCTCAGGATCTGCCGGGCCACCAGAACGGCGGCGCTACCGAGCAACAGCAAAAGCCCAACCAGGTAGGCCTGAGGGAGTGAAACATCCATGGACCGACCGGTTGGGCTCTGTTGTGGGGTTGTGGAGCGGACTCAGCTCTTGGCGGCACCCACCACAGCGGTGAAGCTGCCGGGATCCACGACGGCCAGTTGGGCCAGCATCTTGCGGTTCAGCTGCACATCAGCCTTCTTCAGGCCACCAATCAGACGGCTGTAGCTGAGGCCGTTCAGGCGAGCTGCAGCGTTGATGCGGGCAATCCAGAGACGACGGAAGTCGCGCTTGCGGCGGCGGCGATCGCGGTAGGCATTGCAGAGGGCCTTCATCACCCGCTGGTTGGCGGTGCGGAACAGCGAACCGTTGCCGCCGCGGAAGCCACGGGCAAGGCGAAGAATTTTGTTGCGGCGCTTACGGGCGACGTTGCCCCTCTTAACGCGTGCCATCGATGGTTCTCAAAAAACGGTGAAACAGCGGGTCAGCCGGGCGATTCAGCTGTAGGGGAGCATGGCGCGCACGTTGTCCGCGTCGCGCTCGTCAACCACGGCCATGGTGCCGAGGAAACGCTTGCGCTTCGGGCTCTTGTGGTCGAGCAGGTGATTGCGGAAAGCGTGCCGGCGCATGAACTTTCCGCTGCCGGTGGCTTTGAACCGCTTGGCGGCTGCTTTGCGGGTCTTGAGCTTCGGCATTGTCTACACGCTCGTGCACAAACAATGAGGGTACGACCTCAGAGTGCCTTCCGCCAACTCCCCCTAGGGTTTGGACCGTGCGCGCACTTGGCCGTTGGGAACGCTTCGCCCTCTGACCGCCTTGCTCGCCCTGGCGCTGCTTTTGCCCGGTTGTCAGGGGGCAGGAGCTCAGGTCCTGACCCATCTGAGTGTCCCGGCCCCTCCTCCGGTGGATGGTCGGCAAACCCGGCTCTGGGTCGCCCTCGCGGCACGCTTAGGTGATGCCTCCCTCACGCTTCAGGGTGATCAGGCGCCCCTGAGCTTGCGGGATGGTGCGGGACGGCAGATCAAGGGACAGCGTCTGAGCTTCCGTTGGCGGCTCCAAACCCGCCCCCAGCCCCTGGCGATCCGTCGCTCAGTGCTGGGCCCCTTTTCCAGTTTCGAAACCGCTGAGCAGGCGGCCCTGGCTTGGCGCCGGCAGGGGGTCGAGGCGATCGTGGCCCATCCTTCCGACTGGGAGGTCTGGGCCCCTGCCAACTCCGAGGCGCCGGCGGGTTTCAGCGCACGCTTGGAGCAGACGTCGTCCACACAGGAGCGACGGCTCCAGGTCAGCACTCCTTCCGGTTGGATCGATCTGGCGGAGCCCGTCACCGTGGAGGCACCTGGTGGTCTCCGCTGGGATGGCGGGGTCTTTGCGGGCCCTTTCCGCCTGCAGAGCGATGCCTACGGCAGTTGGACCCTGGTGGAGCAGGTGCCCTTGGAGCGTTACCTGCTGGGGGTGGTGCCCCATGAGATTGGGGCTGGTTCACCGCCAGCTGCCCTGGCGGCGCAGGCGGTGCTGGCGCGGACGTGGGCTCTTGGTAACCAGCACCGCTTTGCGGTGGATGGCTATCACCTCTGCGCAGATACCCAGTGCCAGGTGTACAGCGATCCGAGGCAGGCCGGAGCAGCGGTTCGCCAGGCGATCGCTTCCACCACCGCGCAGGTTCTGGCCTGGAACAACAAGCCCATCCACGCGGTTTATCACGCCAGCAATGGCGGAGTCAGTGCGGATGAGGATGAAGCCTGGCGCTTGCCTGAGCTCTCCTATCTCGAGCCCCAACTCGATCGGCCGGGGGGTCGTGCTCCGGGCTTGTCGCTGCCGCTGGATCAACAGCAGGAGATCGAGACCCTTCTGGCCCAGGGGGGAGCCTACGGATCAGCCCATCCCTACTTCCGTTGGCAGCGGGTCCTTGGGCAGGAGCCTTTCAGACGCGCTCTTGGCGCCAGAGCCTCCGCCATCGGCAGCCCGATTCAACCGGTGGTGCTGGAGCGCGGGCCCAGTGGACGTGTGGTTCGACTCGCTTTGCGGGGGCCAGGGGGACAGATGGTCTTGGAACGGGATGCCATCCGCCGATCGCTGCGGCAGCTCCCCAGCACGTTGTTTGTGATCGATCCCATGGCTGAGGGGCGTTGGCGCTTCCGCGGTGGCGGTTTCGGACACGGAGCGGGCCTTTCCCAGGCCGGGGCCATCGACCTCGCTGGCCGGGGTTGGACCGTTGATCAGATCCTTCGTCACTACTACCCAGGAGCCCAGTTGCTGCCGTTGGATCGGCTGCCGGCGGCAGAGGGCTCCGGGGGAGGCTCTTAAAGTCAGCCGATCCTTGGAATTGCCATGGCAGGCGGGGGCACAGCTTCAGGAGCCCGCCGTTTGCCGGCCTCACTGTTTCTGATCGGCTGTGTCGCGGCCGGTGCGGGCCCCCATGCCCTGCCGCAGCAGCAGGCTCTGTGGCCTGCGATTGGCCTGACTGTCCTGCTCGGCCTCTACGCGGTCCGCACGGTGTTTCTGCCTGTTTTGCAGGGCCGTGCCGGTGCCAAGACAGACATCCCTGCCCTCAGTGATTGGCCCGCTGTTGATCTGGTGGTCGCGGCCCGCGATGAGGAGGCGGTGATCGGTCGCCTGGTGGAGCGCCTGGCGGCCCTCCGCTATCCCAGCTCGCTGCTGCGCATTTGGATCGTCGATGACGGCAGCGATGACCGCACTCCCGAGGTCCTGGCGGCCTATCAGCAGCGCTACCCCCAGCTTCAGGTCCTGCGCCGACCCCGCGATGCGGGGGGCGGTAAGTCCGGGGCTCTCAATGCCGTCTTGCCCCAGTTGCAGGGCCGCTGGTTGCTCGTTCTCGATGCTGATGCCCAACTGCAGCCCGATCTGCTGGAGCGCCTGGTGAGCTACGCGGAGCAAGGCGGTTGGTCTGCGGTGCAGTTGCGGAAGGCGGTGGTCAACCCTGATCTCAACGTCCTGACCAAGGCTCAGGCGATGGAGATGGCCCTTGATGCGGTGATCCAGCAGGGACGCCTGCTCTCGGGCGGCGTTGTGGAACTGCGGGGCAACGGCCAGCTGCTGCAGCGCGAAGCCGTGCTGTCCTGCGAGGGGTTCAATGAGGAGACCGTCACGGACGACCTCGATCTGAGCTTCCGCCTGTTGGTGCAGCACCAACCCGTGGCGCTCTTCTGGGATCCCCCGGTTCAGGAGGAGGCCGTGACGGCCTGGTCTGCGCTCTGGAGACAGCGTCAGCGCTGGGCGGAAGGCGGGTTGCAGCGGTTCTTTGACTACTGGCCCCAGCTCAGTGGTTCGGCTCTCTCTGCTGCCCAGAAGCTTGATCTGGCCAGCTTCTTCCTGCTCCAGTACGCCCTGCCGGTCCTGGCGATCGCGGACCTGCTCACCGCGCTGCTCACGGGTACGGCTCCCTTGAGCTGGCCCCTGTCCTTCGTGGCCTTTGGCCTTTCCGGTGGAGCAATCCTGGTGGGTTGCCTGCGCAGCAGCGAGGGCCCAGACCTGCCTGCCATGGGTCCCTTCAACCTCGCCCTCGGCATCGCTTACCTCGGCCACTGGTTTGTGGTGATCCCCTACACCACCCTGCGCATGGCCCTCCTCCCCAAACGGTTGGTGTGGGCCAAAACCCTGCATGTGGGCGGTGACCACGGGGAGCTCACCAGCGAGGCCTCCCTCGAGCCCAAGGCCCTGGAGCTTTAAGCCGCGTCAGCGTCCCCGCTCAGCTCAGGCAGGGGCTCCTGCATTTCCACCACTTCGCCGTTGAAGAACTCGGCCAGACGCTTGGCCTGATCGTCAATCAACCCCCGTTGTCCGGACGGTTCGCGCGCGGGTTCCGGCGCGCTGACTTGGGCTGCGGGAGGTTCTGCAGCCGGCGGGGGACTTGGGGTGGAGACCGGAGCCGGAGTGACCGGTTGAACCGGAGCAGCAGCTTCTGCAGGGGCTGGTTGGTGCTCGGGGGCCGGTTCAGGTGGGGCCTGGGTCGGTCGCGCTGGCGGTGCGGCCATCACCGGTGCGGTCCCGCCAGCCTCGAGCACCACCTGGCGGGGGCTCCCAAGGGCTGAGGCCACGGCTTTCTCCAGCAGGGGTAAGCGGCTTTGCACCATGGCGCTCCAGTTGCCGGCCACCTGGACCACGGCCCTCTGGGAATCGAGCCGGCTCAGAACGGCCTGCTGGGACAGCAGCATCCGGGTCGAGGGCAACTCAAGGCCCGCCAGGATCTGTTGCCAGAGTTCGCTGAGGTCCTGCCCTCCCTGGGGTTCCGCCTTGGGTTCTTCCTTGGTTCCTGAAGGGGGGGCTACCGCAGGGCTGGTGGCTGCAGGGCTGACTGCCGCTGGTTCCGCTGCAGCCACAGGCGCTGGTTGGGGCGGCGTTGCTGCAGTGAGCGGAAGTGGGACTGGCGGTGTGGAGGCAGGCGCTGCGGTCGCTTGCGACGGGGCCACTGCCGCTTCAGACAGCAAGCCGAGGAGCAAGACCTCCAGCCAAAGACGTGGTTGGACGCTCTGCCGCAGCTGCTGCTCGCTGCCCTTGAGCTGGGCCTGCCAGTGCAGGAGCTTGGCTTTGCCGATGCTGCGGGCCAGGGGGGGCAGCTCCCCCCGCAACTGCGGAGAGAAGCTGGTGAGCTCCAGGCGCTCGGGGGCGACCCCGGCCAGAACCAAATCCCGCAGCAGGCCAGCCATGCCTTGCAGGACGGCGCCGGGTTCACGGCCCCTTTCCAGCAGCGTGCGAGAGGCTTCAATCACCCCCAGGGGCTCACGACTGGCGAGGGCTTGGGCGAGTTGCAGCAGTTCCTGCTCTGGAACGGCCCCCAGGAGTTCCCAGACGGCCATCGGCTCCACAGGGCCGGGCAACAGGCTCAATTGATCGAGGAGGCTCTCCGCATCCCGCAGGCCGCCCTGAGCCCTCTGGGCCACCACGTGTAGGGCTTCTGGGGTGATCTGGATCTGCTCCTCTCCGGCAATCCAGGTCAGATGCCGCTCAAGCGCATCGAGGGGGATCCGGCGGAAATCGAAGCGCTGACAGCGGCTCAGGATCGTGGGCAACACCCGTTGGGGGTCGGTGGTGGCCAGCACGAACACCACCCGCGGCGGGGGCTCCTCCAGGGTTTTCAGCAGAGCGTTGAAGGCCGCGGTGGAGAGCATGTGGCACTCATCGACCACGTAGACCTTCCAGCGGGCCTGCACCGGGGCAAAGCGTGAGCGCTCAATCAGCTCACGGATGTTGTCGACCCCGGTGTTGGATGCCGCGTCGATCTCGATCACATCGAGGGCAGTCCCATTGGCGATCGATCTGCAGAGCTCACAGCTGCCGCAGGGTTCCGGGGTGGGAGCCTGGCTGCTCAGGCAGTTGAGCGAGCGGGCCAGGATCCGGGCACTGGAGGTCTTGCCGGTTCCCCGAGGCCCGCTGAACAGATAGGCCGGAGCGATTCGGCCAGAGCGCAGGGCATTGCCGAGGGTTGCCGCGATCGCCTCCTGCCCCACCAGCTGGTCAAACCGCTGCGGGCGGTACTTGTGATGGAGCGGTTGGTAGGCGACCGGCATGGCTGGAGGCTACTGGCCCTGACTCCTGAGCCATTGCTCGAGTTTGTTTTCCATGTCTTCCACCTCGCTGAGCTGGTCGGCCAGGGTTTGGGCAGCTTGCTGCAGTTGCAGAAACTGGCGGGTGCCGCTCTGGCCGGGACCACCCCAGCGGGTCTCGGCACGGCTGAGTTCCTGCTCAAGCCGTTGCTGGAGCTTGAGCCTGAGGGCATCCAGTTGCTCCAGGCTGCGCAGGGCCAGCGCCCGCCCTTGTTCCAGCTGCTGGGGATCCAGCCTGAGGCCTTGCCGCAGCAGCATCTTGGCGCCCGTGAGCACGGCCGCAGGCATGAACTGCCCAAGGGCCAGCGCCCCCAGGCTGCCGGTGTGGAGCCAGTCCTCCACTTGGGTGCTGCGGTGCCGTCCGGTTTTGCACCAGTGGGCGAAATGCTCGCAGTTGTTGAACAGCAGGTTGTAGTTCTGCTCCCCCAGTCGGCTCAGTGCTCGCCGCAAGGTTTCGCTTGCCGGTGAGCAACTGCCCTCCGGATAGGGAACCACCTGGATCGGCTGGCCGCGGCTGAACTCCGCGACAGGGCTGCGCAGGATTTCCCGACCCTCGAGGTAGTGGGCCACTGAGCCATCCCCGAGATCAATGCCGTGGTGATGAAAGAGGCCGTGTTGCCGCGGGCACTCCAGATGATCGGCAGCGGCCATGCCGCCGTTAGGCCGATTCCTGTTGAGCCTGCTCTGCGCCAGGGAGGGGCAGGACCTTGGCCTGGGTCCGCTCCTCCACGAGGGCGCGGGTCACGGTGAAGGACTTGGTGCCTTTGTCCGAGGGCAGGTCGTACATCAGATCGAGCATCAGCTCCTCGACAATGCCGCGCAGGGCACGGGCGCCTGTCTTGCGGCGGTGGGCCTCGGCCGCGATCGCCTCCACGGCGCCAGGCTCGAAGTCCAGCCGGACGTCATCCATGCTCAGCAGCGTCTGGAACTGCTTCACCAGGGCATCACGGGGCTCGGTGAGGATCGCTTCGAGGGCGTGGCTGTCGAGGGGCTCGAGTACCGCACTCACCGGCAGTCGGCCGATGAACTCGGGGATCAGTCCGTACTTCACCAGGTCGTCGGGCTCGAGGTTCCGCAGGACATGGGCGGCCTGCTGGTCCTTGTTCTGGCGGCTGCGACCGCGGCCGCCTTCCGGAACAAAGCCGATGGAGTTTCGACCCATCCGGCGCTGCACCACATCTTCCAGGCCCACGAAGGCGCCACCGCAGATGAACAGGACCTGACTGGTGTCGATCTGGATGCAGTCCTGATAGGGGTGCTTGCGACCACCCTGGGGCGGGACGTTGGCGATGGTGCCCTCCAGCAGTTTCAGCAGGGCCTGCTGGACCCCTTCGCCAGAGACATCGCGGGTGATCGAGGGGTTCTCGCTCTTGCGGGCGATTTTGTCGATCTCATCGATGTAGATGATCCCGCGCTGGGCCTGATCCACATCCATGTCTGCCTTCTGCAGCAGACGCAGGAGGATGTTCTCGACGTCCTCCCCGACGTAGCCCGCTTCGGTGAGGGTTGTGGCATCGGCCACGGCGAAGGGCACGTCCAGCATCTCCGCCAGGGTCTGGGCCAGCAGCGTCTTGCCGCAGCCGGTCGGACCGATCAGGAGGATGTTGCTCTTGTGCAGCTTGGTGGCTGTTTCATTGCTCTCGCCCTTGCCGTCCCCCTGCCAGGCGAGCCGTTTGTAGTGGTTGTAGACCGCCACGGAGAGGACTTTTTTGGCCTCCTCCTGCCCCACAACCTGGGAATCGAGGTGGGCCTTGATCTCCTGGGGTTTGGGGATTTCCGCCAGGGTGGGAGCGGGTTTGCTGACCTTCTTGGCTGGCGCCTTCCCTTTGCTTTCCTGGGCCTGGCGACCACCGCCCCCCTGGCCGTCTACGAGTTCCTCATCAAGGATCTCGTTGCAGAGATCGATGCACTCGTCGCAGATGTAGACGCCAGGTCCGGCAATCAGCTTGCGCACCTGATCCTGCGATTTTCCGCAGAACGAGCACTTCAGGTGGGCGTCGAACTTGGCCATCGGGCGGGGTTTGCGGCGGCGTTGTGCGGCGGGGCTTCCTGATGCAGTGGGCCCGAAACTCCAGGATCGTGGTGATCCAGCGCTTCGTCAGCCGTCCTTAAGGATCAAACCGGGGCCGTATCGGTGACGACACGGTCGATCAAGCCGTATTGAACCGCTTCTGCCGGGGAAAGGAAGTAGTCGCGGTCTGTGTCTTCTGCGATTTTGTCCAGGGGTTGGCCGGTGTGTTCGGCCATCAGTCCGTTGAGGGTCTCCTTGAGGAAGAGGATTTCCTTGGCCTGGATTTCGATGTCTACCGCCTGACCCTGGGCTCCGCCAAGGGGTTGGTGAATCATGATCCGGGCGTTCGGCAGGGCCAGGCGTTTCCCTTTGGCACCGCCGGAGAGCAGGAAGGCCCCCATGGAAGCGGCCAGGCCGTAGCAGATGGTCACGACATCGGGTGCCACCTGCTGCATCGTGTCGTAGATGGCCAGACCGGAGGTGACGGAGCCGCCGGGGGAGTTGATATAGATCTGGATGTCCTTCTCTGGATCTTCCGCTTCCAGGAAGAGCAGTTGGGCCACCATGGCATCGGCGACCTGGTCGTCAATCCCGGTGCCCAGGAAGATGATCCGCTCGCGCAGCAGCCGCGAATAGATATCGAAGGCCCGATCGCCGCGCCCGGATTGCTCCACAACCGTGGGAAGAATTCCAGGGGCGGCTGACGGCCCCGTCCAGATCGATGACTCGGGCTGTTGGCCCAGCCAGCGGTTCTGGATCGGGTGCTGAATGCTGGCGTTGATCACGCGGCCGGGCTGGAGGTCAGTCCGGCCAATCTATGGGGATCAGGCCTCGGCAGCGGGCTCTTCGTCGGAGTCAGCCTTGGCTTTCTTGGCGCTGCCTTTTTTGGCTGCAGCCTTCTTCGGCTTGTCCTCACCGGCTTCGGCTGCCTTCTCGGTGACGGTGGAGTTGTCCTCCAGCCAACCCATCAGCTTCTCGCGCATGAGGTCCTCCTGGACCGCCTGACGCAGACGGGTGGGATCGATGCGGGAGTTGTCGCTGAAGCCGCGGCTCAGTTCCTTCACCTTGGCATCGATGTCGGCGGCGGCCACCTCCAGCTTCTCGGCGGCAGCCAGGGCCTTCAGGGCCAGGCTGCGCTTCAGGCGCTCTTCGGCTTCGGGCCGGGAGGTTTCACGAAGGCTCTGGATCAGCTGTGGGGTGAACAGCTTCTTCACGTCCATGCCCTGCTGAGCGAGCTGGCCGGCGGTTTGCTCGAGCAGCGAGACGATTTCCTCCTGCACCAGGGTTTCGGGCAGTTCCACCTCCAGCTGCTCCACCAATGCCGCCAGCAGGGCGTCATGGCGGTTCGACTGGGTGCGGCGCTCGGCGTCCTCCTTCAGCCGGGTCTCCAGGTCGCTCCGCAGCTCCGCCAGGGTCTGCTTGTCGCTGGCCTGCTGGGCAAAGGCGTCGTCGAGGGCGGGTAGTTCGCGGGCCTTCAGCTCACTGAGGGTGATTTCGAAGCTGGCCTTGCGGCCGGCGGCGTCCTCCTGGGCGTAGTCCTCGGGGAACTGGCAAGTCACCGTTTTGGTGGCCCCGGCCTTCATGCCGATCACGCCTTCGACAAAGCCGGGGATCATCCGGCCTTCCTCCAGCTCGACTTCCATGGCGTCAGCGCTGCCGCCTTCGATGGCCTCGCCGTTGTCGCTGTAGGTGCCTTTGAAACTGAGGACAGCCACGTCGCCACTGGCGGCAGCCCGGCCTTCCACGGGGACGAGGGCGGCCATCTGGCGGCGGGATTGCTCGATCAGCTCGTCAACCCGAGCCGCGTCGAAGCTCACGGTTTCGGCTTCGGCCTTCAGGCCCTTGGTGCTTTTGAGGGTGGGAGTGGGCTCAACGTCCATCTCCAGGGTGAGGGTGAGCTCTTTGCCGGGTTCAAAACGCTCCAGCAACGCCTCAAAACCATCGTCTAGTGCCGGTTGGCCGATGGCGGGGATCTCCGCTTGCTTGAGGGCATCGCGGAAGACGCTGTCGACCAGCGTCTCGAGGGCGGTTGCTCGGATGCGCATCGGCCCGATCTGCTGCATCAGCACGGCCCGGGGCACCTTGCCCTGGCGGAAGCCGGGCAGCCGCACGCTGCGGCTCAACTTCTCAACGGCATCGTTGTGACTGCCCTGGGTCCGGTCGGCGGGAACGACGATCTCAATCGCCATCCGGCTGCCGGGGCGGGCGCTGGTGCTCAGCTTGAGATCTGCCTTTTTGGCAGAGGCTTTGCTGGCGGCGGTGGCGGCAGGGCTCATGGAAGCGATCGAGGCGTCAGGCCGAAGGATTTCGGCAGGGCAGCCCGCAATCCTAGGAACTCACCTGTGACGAGCTCCAACAGGTGGCTCTGAGGTCGGCAGCGGCCACGTATTGTTGTTGGCAAGAACCAGTGACCTGAAGAGCTTTTTGACGGAACCCTCGTGGGTTCCGTCCCGAGTCGTGCAGGTTGTCTGTCAACGCATCCCCTGCGGATGCACGTCTCCGCGCCACATCCCCGTTTTGCTCAATCGTCCTCGCCTGCGCCCTGTTCACGCCGCGGCCTAGACCCCAGGTTCTCTTTGCGTCGCCGTACCGCCTGCCCGTTCCCCATCGCTGTTTCAAGGGAATCGGGTCTCTCCTTCTCGACTGAACACTCCGTTGACCAACCCTGACGTCCGCTCTCTGCCTCAGCGCCCCCTGCACGTGGCCGTTCTCGGTGCCACTGGTGCAGTGGGCCAAGAGCTTCTGGCTCTGCTCGCCGAGCGTCAGTTCCCTGTGGGCCAGCTCACCCTGCTGGCGTCGCCCCGTTCTGCAGGCCAAAGCCTGGATTGGAACGGACAGACCCTCACCATCCAGCCCGTCAGCGCCGAGGCCTTTGCCGGCGTCGATGTGGTCCTGGCTTCTGCAGGGGGCTCGGTGTCCAAGCAGTGGGCTCCGGTGGCCGCGGCTGCCGGTGCTGTCGTGATCGACAACTCCAGTGCTTTCCGGATGGATGCCGGCATCCCCCTGGTAGTGCCGGAGGTGAATCCCCACGAGGCCTTCCGCCATCAGGGGGTGATCGCCAACCCCAACTGCACCACGATCCTGATGACCCTGGCGCTTGCGCCCCTGGCTGCGCGCCGCTCGATGCGGCGTGTGGTGGTCAGCACCTACCAATCCGCCAGTGGTGCAGGGGCCCGGGCCATGGAGGAGCTCAGTGAACTCAGCCGCACCGTTCTTGACGGGGGTACGCCTCAGAGCAGTGTTCTGCCCTACTCCCTTGCCTTCAATCTCTTCCTCCATAACTCCCCTCTGCAGGGCAACGGCTATTGCGAGGAGGAACTGAAGATGGTGAATGAGACCCGCAAGATCATGGGCCTCCCTGATCTGAAGGTCTCAGCCACCTGTGTGCGGGTGCCGGTGCTCCGCGCCCACTCCGAGGCGATCAACATTGAGTTCCATGAGCCGTTCCCTGTGGAGGAGGCGCGGGCTCTGCTGGCGAAGGCCCCCGGGGTGGAGCTCATCGAGGACTTCTCCTCCAACCGCTTCCCCATGCCCACCGATGTGACCGGTCGGGACCCTGTCGCGGTGGGTCGCATTCGTCAGGACCTGAGCGAACCGAACGCCCTGGAGCTCTGGCTCTGCGGTGATCAGATCCGCAAGGGGGCAGCCCTCAATGCGATTCAGATCGCTGAACTGCTGCTCGATCCCGCAGCGGCCGCCCAGGCTGCCGAGTCCACCGCAGGCGTGGCCGCATGAGTGGAAGTGTGCCCCCAACCTTGAATCCCGGCGCTCCGTCGCCGGCGCCGTTTGGTCGCGTGATCACGGCGATGATCACCCCCTTTGCGGCCGACGGTTCCGTCGAGCTGGAGCTGGCGGCGCGTCTGGCCTGCCACCTGGTGGATCACGGCTCCGATGGCCTGGTGATCTGCGGCACCACTGGCGAATCCCCAACCCTCAGCTGGGACGAACAACATCAGCTGTTCTCCGCCGTGAAGGCGGCTGTCGGCGGGCGGGCCAAGCTTCTGGCCGGGACCGGGAGCAACTGCACCGCCGAGGCCGTGGAGGCCATCGGTGAAGCGGCTGCCCTGGGTGCCGATGGTGCCCTGGTGGTGGTGCCTTACTACAACAAGCCTCCCCAGGAGGGGCTTGAGGCCCATTTCCGGGCGGTGGCTGAGGCGGCGCCCCAGACCCCGTTGATGCTCTACAACATCCCCGGCCGCACCGGCTGCAGCCTGAGCCCTGAGACCACGGCCCGGTTGATGGATCTGGCCAATGTGGTGAGCTTCAAGGCCGCCAGCGGCACCACCGAAGAAGTCAGTGCCCTCAGGGCCCTCTGCGGAGAACGGCTGGCCATCTACAGCGGGGACGATGCCTTGACCCTGCCGATGCTGGCGGTGGGTGCCGTCGGTGTGGTCAGCGTGGCCAGCCACGTCGCCGGCGATCAGATTCAACGCATGGTGCAGGCCTTTTTGGCCGGTGACTTGACCACGGCCCTGGCCCTGCATGAACAGCTCTTGCCGGTGTGCAAAGCCCTGTTCTGCACCACCAATCCCATCCCCGTGAAAGCGGCTCTGGAGCTGACCGGCTGGTCCGTTGGCGCCCCACGGCTGCCCCTGGTTTCTGCCTCAAGTGACGTGCGCGATCGACTCAATTCCGTTCTGGCAGCCCTGCGTCCCACCTGACGCCAAGGCCGACCTGATCCGTTGCTGAGCAACGCCCAAGACCACCGTTTTTGACCTTGCGCGGCTCAGCCGCATCCCAACTTCTGAATGACGACACAAACCCCCAGCCGTAACGGCGCCGCCAAGCAACCCCATCTGCGGGTGATCCCTCTCGGCGGTCTGCACGAGATCGGCAAGAACACCTGCGTTTTTGAATACGGCGACGACATCATGCTGGTGGATGCCGGTCTGGCATTCCCCAGCGATGGCATGCATGGCGTCAACGTCGTGATGCCTGATACCAGCTATCTGAAGGAAAACCAGAAGCGCATCCGCGGCATGATCGTGACCCACGGTCACGAAGATCACATCGGTGGCATTGCTCACCACCTCAAGAACTTCAACATCCCTGTGATTCATGGGCCGCGCCTGGCGCTGGCGATGCTCACCGGAAAGATGGAAGAAGCCGGGGTGATGGATCGCACCATCCTTCAAACCGTCGCTCCCCGCGATGTGGTGAAGGTGGGTCAGCACTTCTCCGTGGAGTTCATCCGCAACACCCACTCGATGGCCGACAGCTTCTCGCTGGCCATCACCACCCCGGTGGGAACGATCATCTTCACCGGGGACTTCAAGTTCGATCACACCCCCGTCGATGGTGAGACCTTCGACATGGCCCGCCTGGCCCACTACGGCGAGCAGGGTGTCCTGTGTCTGTTCTCCGATTCGACCAACGCTGAAGTGCCCGGCTTCTGCCCGCCCGAGCGTTCGGTGTTCCCTGCCCTGGATCGTCACATCGCCCAGGCTGAGGGTCGGGTGATCGTCACCACCTTCGCGAGCTCGATTCATCGGGTTTCGATGATCCTGGAGCTGGCCCTGAAGAACGGCCGCAAGGTGGGCCTGCTGGGCCGTTCCATGCTCAACGTGATCGCCAAGGCCCGCGAGCTGGGCTACATGCGGGCCCCGGATGATCTGTTCGTGCCGATCAAGCAGATCCGTGATCTACCCGATCGCGAAACCCTGCTGCTGATGACCGGCAGCCAGGGCGAACCCCTGGCCGCCCTGAGCCGCATCTCCCGGGGTGAGCACCCTCAGGTGCAGGTGAAAAACAGCGACACGATCATTTTCTCGGCCAGCCCGATCCCCGGGAACACCATCTCGGTGGTGAACACCATTGACCGGCTGATGATGCTCGGGGCGAAGGTGGTCTACGGCAAGGGCGAGGGCATCCACGTCTCCGGCCATGGCTTCCAGGAAGACCAGAAGCTGATGCTGGCTCTCACCAAGCCGAAGTTCTTCGTGCCCGTGCACGGGGAGCACCGCATGCTCGTCTGCCACAGCAAGACCGCCCAGTCGATGGGGGTGCCGGCGGACAACATCCTGATCATCGACAACGGGGACGTTGTTGAGCTCACTCAGGATTCGATCAACAAGGGCGAACCGGTGAAGGCCGGCATCGAACTGCTCGACGCCTCCCGCAACGGCATCGTCGATGCCCGGGTGCTCAAGGAGCGTCAGCAGCTCGCCGATGACGGTGTGATCACGATGCTGGCGGTGATCAGCACTGATGGTGTGATGGCCGCGCCGCCCCGGGTGAACCTGCGCGGTGTGGTGACCGCTGCCGACCCCCGCAAGCTCAGCCTCTGGACCGAGCGTGAAATCACCTGGGTGCTCGAGAACCGCTGGCAGCAGCTTTCCCGCAACACCGGTGGTAAGGCTCCCGAGGTGGATTGGATGGGCGTCCAGCGGGAGATCGAGGTGGGCCTGCAGCGTCGCCTGCGCCGCGAGCTGCAGGTTGAGCCCCTGATCATCTGCCTGGTGCAACCCGCTCCTGGCGGCACCCCGGCCTACAAGGGCCGCGCCGATGCAGAGCCCGATACCCGTCCAGCCCCCCGCGGCCGCCGCGATGGGAACAGGGATGTGAATAGGGATGGCAACCGTGACCGGGATCGCGCTGAGCGCAGCAGTGCTCCTCGCCGTGAGCTCGCTCCTGTCGGTGCCGCCGCTGCGGCCCCTGCTCCCGCCCCCGCCGCTGTCCCTGCTGCTGCGACCCCAGCTCGGGTCGAAGAGCCCGAGATCAGTGGCCGGACCCGCCGCCGTCGCTCCGCCGCCAGCTGAGCGCCTTCCCCAGGATTTGTCTCCATGCCGCCTGCCCCTTTTCGGGGCAGGCTTTTTTGTTGGCGGGCATTGGACTGGACGCCGGCAGCAGGGTCACCAGCAGAGATCCCTGGGAGAAGTCCGGCCCTGGATCGGGCTCTGCGGCCTTGCTCGCCGGCAGCGCGGCCTGTGGGGGTGGCGGCTGATCTGGGCTTTGCTGCTGGGGTGGTGGGCTCGCTTGCTTGCCGGGGGGCTCTTCTGCTGAGGCCCAGGGGGTCGCTGCCGCCTCGGCTCCGTTATCGCTAAGTGGAACGGGTGGCGCTGGAGGAGGCTCGGCCACAACCACGGTGCTCCAGGCGGCCTGCAGGGCCTCGAGGGCTTGCCGGGAATCCTGCAGGTGATTCAGCCATGGCACTGCGGGGACCTCACCGGCAGCTGCAGACGGGGCCGGACTCCCGGGGTCATGGATCGGAGGTTTCTCGCTCTGGCACTGCTGCAGGCTGCTGCGGGCCAGTTGGGCCAGGGTGGAATCCGGGGCGCTCCGGGCCACGGTTTCG
>JAURGL010000200.1 GCA_030833825.1 Vulcanococcus sp. SFB_649D_100_25
CGCGAAGATCGATCCCAAGGGCGCCGAGCTCTACCGCTACCTGAACTTCGATCAGATCGAAGGCTTCGAAGACAGCGGCCGCGTGGTGAGTTCCGACGACGAAGCAAAGGTGCTGGCAGGGGTCTGATCAGCTTGCAGACCCGAGGACTCAAGCTCGAACTGCAGTCCTGGAGGGCGAGTCGCAACCTGGAGCGGCTGGTGCAACAGCGCTGGCCCTCCGTTGTCCTCACCCTGATCGTCACCGGATTGGGGGCGGCCGCCGCAGGGCTGCTGTTCAAAACCGGGGTGGGGTGGCTCGGCAGTTGGCGCCTGGGCCTCCTGAAGCTGGCCAGCCCCTGGGTGGTGTTGCCCGGCATGGGAGCGATCGGCGGCCTCCTCTCGGCGGTCCTGATCAGCACCCTTGCCCCCACCGCCGAGGGCTCGGGGATTCCGCAGGTGATGCGGTTTTTGTCCCGGCAGAACCTGCCGATGAATCTGCAGGTGGCCATCGTGAAGCTGCTGGCTGGCATCCTTGCCATCGGCAGTGGCTTCCCCCTCGGCCCCGAGGGTCCCTCGGTGCAGATGGGGAGCTCCGTGGGCTGGCAGATGGCCCGCTGGTTCAAGGCCCCCCCATCCCTGCTCCGGGTGATCGTGGCCGCCGGTGGTGGCGCCGGGATCGCTGCGGTGTTCAACGCACCGTTGGGTGGCTTCTTCTATGCGATCGAAGAACTGCTGCGCAAATCAGGGCCCACCCTGCTCCTGCTGGTGCTGGGCACGGCCTTCGCAGGCAGTTTCTGGGCCGATTGGATGGGCCTGGCTGGCTTGGGGACCCAAGCGGCCGGCCTTGGGCAGAAGGGTTTTCAGATCAGCAGCGAATACGAGCTGGATGTGGAATTTCTGCCGATCGACCTGATCTATCTGGTGGTGTTGGGCCTGGTGGTGGGGCTGCTGGCGGAGCTCTACACCCGCTACGTGGTTCGCATGCAGGCCCTGGGACAAACCCTGTTTGCCGGCAGGCTGGTGGTGCGGATGCTGCTGGGGGGCATCGTGCTGGGTTGCCTCTATGCCGCCCTCCCTCCCGACTTCCGCAACAACGCAGCCCTGCAGCACGCGATCGCTGACGGGCATGTGGAGATGGGCAAGGCCATTGGCATCTTCGTGTTGCTGTTTTTCGCCACGGGCCTGGCTGCAGCCACCGGCGCCCCCGGTGGCCTCTTCGCCCCGATGCTCACCCTGGGGGGGGCCTTGGGCCTCAGTTTTTTCAGTGTTAAAAAAGTAAAAGTACCAAATTTCCGCTTGGGAATTATTTTTGCAGTTGCAACAAGCCTGTGTGTTGCGATTGCTTATTTCCTCGGGGCAAC
>JAURGL010000201.1 GCA_030833825.1 Vulcanococcus sp. SFB_649D_100_25
CCTCAAACACCCAGGGGTGATGGGGGTTGCCCATCGCAATGGCCTTGCCGTCAGACAGCAACTCCACCCGTTCGGCATCGGGCATCCAGACCCGCACCACCCACTGCCCGTTCTCGAGGGGATGGGGGCCCAGAACGGCTAGAGGGTGGTCGTGGCGGCACTCGGCCAGGCGCTGAGCATCGTCCACCATCCAGTCGAGCTGAGCCAGCACAGGTTCAAGCGCAAAGCGTGGCTGGGAGCTTAAGCCGGTTTTCTTCAGCGCACTGGCGCAGGCGCTGCAGGTTCCTCAGGAAAATCCACACCAGTGATCTCGTTCTGGTTGTTGAGGATCACGTAGAGGTTGTCGCTCAGGCGGTTGAAATTCACATTCACCAGCACCAGGCGCATGTCTGGCGTGGTTTCGGCCTCGACCACCCGGCCAACCTTCTGGAACGTCCCGGTGATCCGCTGCAGACCAAGCCACTTGCGCTGCAGGGCATCGGGGCTGATCTCCTTTTGGAAATTGGGACTCAGGAAGCTGTGGGCGGTGATGAAGTTGCCGGTGCTGACAGCCACAACGAATTGTTTGGCCACGTCACTGGAGGCATCGTCGGCGCGATCGACGTAATAGCGCTCGAGCCGACCATCGCTGTTGAGCACCATGAACACGACCCGTTTGCCCACTGCGGTGTCGAGTTCCGCTTCCACGGTGCTGGTGCCCATCCCGCTGCGCACGCTCAGCAGCTCGAAGCTCCGCACCTTCGGCTGCGTGCGCATGGTGGCTGCAATCAGCGCCGGGCTGGTGATGGCCTGTCGCTCAGGTGAAAACTGGGCGTAGCGGGCATTCGCATCGCCGCTCTGAACAGCCTTCAGAATCCGCAGGGCTGCGGCCCTGGCCTGATCAACGCTCAGGCTGGTGACAGGGGCCGCCTGGGCAGCTCCTCCGCTGGCCTGGGCCATGGCTGCGGTGCTGTGCAGCATGCCTGAAGCCGCCACAGCCAAGGCGGAGGCGCCAAGGCCGGCGGAGAAGAGGCGCAGCTGGCGCAGCATGGAGAGGGCTCTAAGTGGCGCTCAGTTTGCCCCAACCATTGGACGAATGCTGAAAGCAGCCTCCTCAAGCTTGAGGCTCACGCTGATGATCCGGTGACGTGATCCCGTGGATCCCTCCGGAATGGAGCCATCACCGGGGTTCACGGCAACCTGCGGCCAGGCAGCCAGGCCGATGGAGAGCCGCAGTCTTGACCCTGCCTCCAGA
>JAURGL010000202.1 GCA_030833825.1 Vulcanococcus sp. SFB_649D_100_25
TCCACGCCGATGGCGATGTGGCCGTAGCCGCTGCCGATCTCGTAATCAGCGGTGTCCCAGTTGTGGGTGAGTTCGAGCACGGTGGTGTCGCTCTCCTCGCCGTATCCCACAAACGCGAGGGTGAAGCGGCCGCCGGGGTAGTCCTTACGGCGGAGCAGGCGCATCCCGAGCACCTCTGTATAGAAGGTGATCGAGCGCTCCAGGTCGCCGACCCGCAGCATGGTGTGGAGCAGGCGCATCTCAGGCGGTTCGATCGGGCGCATTCTGGCCAGAGAGATCGATTCGGTGCCAACGGTCACAGAGCCCCCCGGCAGGGCGACCCATAGGATCCCTGTCAAGGACCCATGTTGTGCACCCGGCCGCTGTGATCGACACCCTCGACCTCGTCATCGACACCATCGTGGCCCGGGAAGTTCTCGACTCCCGTGGAACCCCAACGGTGGAAGCCGAGGTGATGTTGGAGGGGGGCGCCAGCGGACGGGCGATCGTGCCCAGCGGCGCCAGCACCGGTGCCCACGAAGCCTGTGAGCTGCGGGATGGCGGCAGCCGCTACTGCGGCAAGGGTGTGCTGCAGGCCGTCAGCAATGTGGAAGAGAAGATCGCCCCGGCCCTCTGCGGCCTGAGCGCCCTGGATCAGGGGACCGTCGACGCCGCGATGCTCGAGCTCGACGGCAGCGACAACAAGAGCGCCCTTGGTGCCAACGCGATCCTGGCGGTGAGCCTGGCCACCGCCCGCGCGGCCGCCAATGGCGTGGGTCTGCCCCTCTACCGCTACCTGGGTGGCCCGATGGCCAACCTGCTGCCGGTCCCGTTGATGAACGTGATCAACGGAGGCGCCCACGCCGCCAACAGCCTGGATTTCCAGGAGTTCATGCTTGTGCCCCACGGCGCTCCCACCTTCCGCGAGGCGCTGCGGATGGGCACTGAGGTGTTCCACACCCTCAAGGGCCTGCTGAAGGACAAGGGCCTGAGCACCGCCGTGGGTGACGAGGGCGGCTTCGCCCCCGACCTGGGCAACATCGAAGCCGGTGACCTGTTGGTGCAGGCGATCGAGAAGGCTGGCTACCGCCCCGGCGATCAGATCTCCCTGGCCCTGGATGTGGCCAGCACCGAGTTCTTTAAA
>JAURGL010000203.1 GCA_030833825.1 Vulcanococcus sp. SFB_649D_100_25
CCCCAATGTGGTGAAGAGAAGAGTTGAAAGAGATGTTGACAGAGCTATCAGAGACTATGAGGACTTGACAAGAGGTACAGAACCACCTAGAGTACCTTTGCCCAGGTTGATAGAGAAAGCTCCAGATAACTCTGAGGCTCAAAAATTATTAGGAGGTGAAATGAGGTTATGTGCTCCATGGGTTGACACCTGCCCCAAGAAGTGATATGATAAAGAGGTTAAGGGCAAGTAGCATAATGGATAATGCAGCATCCTTCTAAGATGTCGATTGGGGGTTCGAGTCCCTCCTTGCCTGCCTTGTCGATGTGGCGGAATTGGTAGACGCGCTGGGTTTAGGTTCCAGTAGATTAATCTGTGAAGGTTCAAGTCCTTTCATCGACACTTGACAATCAAACTAAACTAGTTTATGATTGTCTTATAAGCGGGTATGGTGTAGCGGTAACACGCCATCCTTCCAAGTTGGAATCACCGGTTCGAACCCGGTTACCCGCTCTTGGTAGTCGTTATGCAGATAGCATAGAAAGACGCCAATGGGAGAAGTGATCCTGCGGGTTCGCCCAAGAGCTCTCCTTCTCCGCATTCCCCTGTGGCGCAGCGGTAGCGCGAGAAACTGTTAATTTCCAGGTCACAAGTTCGAATCTTGTCGGGGGAGTATCAATCAGTTCTGAGGTCCTCCATTGGTGAGGTTAACCTTTCCTGATTGCTCTAAGACCTAAGTTCGCTTAGGCCAGGGGGATGGCCTCCCCTGCTAATGGGCGATTAGCTCAGCGGTAGTAGCGTCTCCCTTACAAGGAGAATGTCACTGGTTCGATTCCAGTATCGCCCACTTGATAAATAAAAATAAAAAGAGTATAATGGAAAAACTTTATAAACTCTTGAGTGATGCTCAGTCATCGCTTTTTGTTTTATTCCATAAAACTTGGGCATTTCATTGGAATGTCGTTGGTGAAGACTTCACCCAACTTCATCAACTCTTTGGTGGTCAGTATGAGACTATGTTTGAAGAGATTGATCGTCTTTCAGAACATATGCGTTATTTGAACGTAAAACCTCTCAGTTCTCTC
>JAURGL010000204.1 GCA_030833825.1 Vulcanococcus sp. SFB_649D_100_25
TCGTCCACCGAGCCGAAGTTGCCGTGCCCATCCAGCAGCGGGTTTCGGCTGGCGAAGGTCTGCACCAGACGCACCAGGGCGTCGTAGACCGCCTGGTCTCCGTGAGGGTGGTACTTACCGAGCACGTCGCCCACCACGCGGGCGCACTTCCGGTAGGGGCGATCGGGCGTGAGCCCAAGCTCGTGCATCGCGTAGAGGATGCGCCGCTGCACGGGTTTCAGACCGTCGCGGGCATCGGGCAGGGCCCGGCTGTAGATCACGGAGTAGGCGTACTCGAGGTACGAGCGCTGCATTTCCTGATGCAGCTCGATCGGCTGAATGCGTCCTTCGTCGGATGGATCCGGCAGCGACTGGTCGGGGCGCGCCTTGGGCATCCGTGGATCAGGCCGAGGGGCTGAAGTTGGCGCTCAGCCTACTGATCCTGTCCCGCCTCGCTATCGGCATCGGCGTTGGCCTGGGCACGCTCCACGTCGGCCTTGAGGGCGCTGGCCGTCAGCAGGCGGCTGGTGGCTGTGCGCAGCCGGCTGCCCCAGAGCTGTTCTTTCTGGTAGCTCTCCAGGACGTAATTGGGCTCGCTGGCCAGGGCCTGATGCGCGAGTTCCAGGCTTTCGCTGTTGCCGGGGTTCTGTTGATTGAGGGCTGCAGCCAGGGCCAGCATCGGCTCGGCGGCCTTGATGGCCAGCACCCGCCGCCAGCGCTTGATCGCCTCACCGTCTTTGTTTTGCTCGTAGAGCACCAGGGCCTGGTTGTTGATCGCCTCCCAGAACTCGCGGCGCAGCCCCGATGCCCGCTCGAAGGCCCCCAGGGCATCGCCCGGTTTTCCCATCAGCAGATAGGCGTTGCCGAGGTCGAAATAGGCGCCCGCGTTCTTGCCGTCGAGCTTCAGGCCTTGGTTGATCAGCTCGGCGGCCTCGGACGGTCGGCTGTCTTTCAGCGCCAGGGAGCCCTGGGCAAAAATGATGCCGGCATTGCGCGGGTCGAGTTCCCGGGCCTTGGCCAGCGACACGCCAGCGGCTTTGTCTTGGTTGCTGC
>JAURGL010000205.1 GCA_030833825.1 Vulcanococcus sp. SFB_649D_100_25
AGAACCACCGAAGACCCCAGCAACTCCCAACATGTGGAAAGGATGCATGAGAATGTTGTGTTCTGCCTGGAAAACAAGCATGTAGTTGAAAGTTCCCGAAATCCCCAGAGGCATCGCATCAGAGAAGGATCCTTGACCGAAGGGATAGACCAGGAACACTGCAGAAGCAGCAGCAACGGGTGCGCTGTAGGCAACACAAATCCAAGGACGCATACCGAGTCGGTAAGAAAGTTCCCATTCACGGCCCATGTAAGCATAGATACCAATCAGAAAGTGGAAGACAACAAGTTGGAAAGGTCCACCGTTGTAGAGCCACTCATCTAGGGAAGCAGCTTCCCAGATTGGGTAAAAGTGCAGTCCAATAGCATTGGACGAAGGAATAACAGCACCAGAGATGATGTTGTTTCCGTACATGAGTGAACCAGCAACGGGTTCACGGATACCATCAATGTCCACAGGGGGAGCACCGATGAAGGCGATGATGAAACAGGTTGTAGCAGCAAGCAGGCAAGGAATCATCAGGACTCCGAACCAACCGACATAAAGACGATTGTCGGTTGAAGTAACCCAGTTGCAGAACTGTTCCCAAGTATTCGATTGTCTTTGACGTGAAAGTGTAGCAGTCATTGTTTTAAAAAGATAGTAAGACCATCAGGGAAATGGTGGAGATACTATGCTCCCCGCACCCTTAGCGGGGATATGAGAGACGGATTGGTAACCCTGCCTAGTCTCGGTCAAACGGCAGGAGTGTTACAACTTGTTTCGGAAAGTTACATTCCGTAACGTTGTTGATGTATTTATAATACTACGGTTTCCCGCCCCTGTCAAGCGTTTTTAAATTTAGTCCACTCAGGTGGATAGTTCATCGTACCTGGCATAGCTGGTCTTGGTCCAGGAAGTTCCTTTGTATCAGGAACACCAACCCCAGTAGCACCTTTTTGTTGTTGTGCAGGTTGTATTTGAGCAATCTCAACCCCAGGAATATCTCCTGCTTCACCTGGAGGAACT
>JAURGL010000206.1 GCA_030833825.1 Vulcanococcus sp. SFB_649D_100_25
CGGCGAGTGCGGCGAACTTATTCGGCGCGCTGATGATTGGTTCGCCGGTGAGCTTTGCGATCGCCTTAGCGGCGCGCTCGGCGAATTCAGGATGAGCGTTCAGGCCAGTGCCAACAGCGGTGCCGCCGAGTGCAATCGCGCGGAGCTCGCTCTGCGCCGCCTCAATGCGAGCGATGTCGCCCGCGAGCGCGGCGGCATGCGCACCAAACTCTTGGCCGAGGGTGAGTGGCACTGCATCCTGTAGATGGGTGCGGCCAATCTTGACGATGCCGCTCCAGGCGGCGGCCTTTGCGCTGATGGTGGCGTGCAGGTGTCGCAGAGAAGGGAGGAGCGTCTTGCTGACGGCGAGCGTTGCAGCGATATGGATTGCGCTCGGGAAGGCATCGTTCGATGACTGCGAGAGGTTGACATCATCGTTCGGATGAATCGGGCTCTTCCCGCCGCGCGTTCCGGTGGCGCGCTCGTTGGCGATAGAGGCAATCACCTCGTTCACATTCATGTTGCTCTGGGTGCCAGAGCCGGTCTGCCAGGTCGAGAGGGGGAACTCGCTATCGGCGCCGCCGCTGGTGACAACCTGCGCAGCCTCAACGATCAGCTTCGACTTATCGGCGGGGAGGAGGCCGAGTTCGGTGTTGACGCTCGCCGCAGCGCTCTTGATGGTGGCCAGGGCGTGGATCACCTCAAGCGGCATGCGGTCGTTGCCGATGGCGAAGAAGTGCAGGGAGCGGGCCGTCTGGGCGCCCCAGTGCTGATCGGCCGGTACCTCGATCTCGCCGAACGAATCGCGCTCCGTGCGAGTCTTCTTTGCGTTGGTCATTGCGGCCTCCGATTCGGGCGCGGCGCGCCTCTCCTGTAAGTGTAGGATCCCACGCATGAGCATGGAGCAGGAGAGCGTGGCCCCCTTCACGGCAAGCGACGGTGTGACCCTCTTCCGACGCGTCTATGAGCCCGCAGGAGAGCCGCTCGGTGAGCTTCTCCT
>JAURGL010000207.1 GCA_030833825.1 Vulcanococcus sp. SFB_649D_100_25
CGCAAGCGGGCCGTGAGCCAGGCCCGCCAGGTGGGCATGTACCTGATGCGCCAGGGCACCAACCTTTCCCTGCCGCGCATCGGTGAGGCCTTCGGCGGCAAGGATCACTCCACCGTGATGTACGCGGTGGAGCAGACCGAGAAGAAGTTGGCCGCCGATCCCCAGCTGGGCCGTCAGGTGCAGCAGGTGCGCGATCTCCTGCAGATCGACTCCCGCCGCCGCACCCGCTAGCCGGTTACCGGTTCGCTGGGGTCAAGCCCCTCCACTTCTCCTGAAAACACCCGGGAGGCGGTGATGTCGTCCGCTTCGATCGTCATCAGATCGAGCTTGGTGATCTCCCCGCTGTTCATCCGGTTGAACAGACGATTGGCCTGCCGCATGCGGGCGCGATCAATGGCGTTGCGGATCGAGCGGGCGTTGGCGAAGAACGGCAGTTGCATCCGCCTTTGGATGTAATCCGCGAAGGCCGCGAGGGCCTCTTCGCTGAAGCGGTAGTTCTCTTCCGCCAGGATCAGCCGCGCGATCGCCAGCAGCTCCGTGGCGCTGTAATCCGGGAAATCAATGTGGTTGGCCACCCGGGAGGAGAGGCCTGGATTGCTCTGATAAAAGACATCCATCCGCTCCTTGTATCCCGCGAAGATCACCACCAGATCGTCCCGGTTGTTCTCCATCACCTGGAGCAGGATCTCAATCGCCTCGGCCCCGTAATCCCGCTCATTTTCCGGGCGATAGAGGTAGTAGGCCTCATCGATGAACAGCACCCCGCCCATCGCCTTTTTGAGCATTCCGCTCTTCTGATCGGCCTTGACGAAATCCTTGGCAACCTTCATCGGCACTTTGGCCTCTTTCGCCATCTTAGGATTGTGCGCAAGCATTGCCATGAAGCGGGC
>JAURGL010000020.1 GCA_030833825.1 Vulcanococcus sp. SFB_649D_100_25
GCTCGGCCCCGCCAATCCCGCCCTGCAGGCCTATCCCGGCCTGCCCGCAGTGTTCGTATTCGACAGCGAGCTGCTGGCGGGCCGCAGCCCCACCACGGGGGACCCCGGCAGCGACGCGTCCGAGCCCGTGAGCCTGAAACGCATCGGCTTCCTCTATGAATGCCTCCTGGAGCTGCCCGTGAGCCTGCGCCAGGGGGATGTGGCCGAGGAGGTGCTGGCCTTCGCCAAAGCTCATGAGGCCGACGGGATCGTGACCAGCGCCGGCACCGATCCCCGCGTGGAAGCCATCTGCCAAACCCTGGAGCAGCAGCTTCCGGTGCAGGTGCTTGCGGTGGAGCCGTTCGTGCAGCTGGAGGGGCCAGCGGATCTGGGGCGCTTCAGCCGCTACTGGCGCCGCGCCGAACGGGAGGTCTGGGCCGACTGGAGCCAGGAGCAGTAGGGAGGCAGAAGCTCAGGAAGCCGGCTGATCCTCAGGAGGGCTCAGCAAATCCTTTTCCTCAAGGGAAGGGAACACCGGCGCGGGGATGGCCTGTGCATTGCGGGGAGGCTCCTGCCACTGCCAGCGGGCCCGGGGGGCCCGGGACTTACAGAGGGCCTCCAGCTCCTTGCGCAGGGCCCGCCGCACGTCTTTACGGGCTACCGCGTCAAAGAACTCCTGGCGTGTGGCCAGACCGGAGCTGAAGGGGACGCTGCCATTGCCGTTGAACAGGCGGGCCGGATCCACCAGCCACCGGGGCCGGCACACCCCCTGCTGGCTGCTGTCGGTCTCCAACCAGATATGCAGGCCGTACCCGTCGGGCTGATTCACCACCGCCAGCCCGTCATGAGGCTGGGAGCGCTGCAGGGGATAGATCACCCAGGTAGCCCGGCGCTGGACCGGCACACAGCCGAACAGGGCAGCAGCCAGCACTGGGAGAGCAAGCAGACGCGACGCGAACGGGGGCAAACGCATCCAGGGGACAATCGGCCCCATTCTGGCGTCGCTGCAATGGTGCTCACCCCCTCCGAGATGCTGCCGCTGGGGACGGCCCTGCCCAGCTTCCAGCTGGAGCAGGTCGCCGGGAGCCCATCTGGCGATGGCCCCTGGAGCAGCGAGACCCTGGCCGCCCAACCCCTGCTGGTGCTGTTTCTCTGCGCCCACTGCCCCTTCGTCAAGCACATCGAACCGGAGCTCACCCGGCTGGAGGGCGACTACGCCGGGCGCCTTCAGATCATCGGGATCTCCAGCAACAGCACCCTGACCCACCCCCAGGACGGCCCCGAAGGACTGAGGGAGCAGGCCGAGCGCTGCGGCTGGAGCTTCCCCTACCTGTTCGATGCCAGCCAGGCGGTGGCCAAGGCCTTCCACGCCGCCTGCACGCCGGATCTGTTCCTATTCGATGCAGCACACCGGCTCGTCTACCGGGGACAGCTCGACGGGAGCCGCCCCGGCAACGATCAACCCCTCGATGGACGCGATCTGCGCCGGGCGATCGAGGCGCTGCTACGGGGGGAACCCATCAGCCCAGAGCAACACCCCTCGATCGGCTGCAACATCAAGTGGCATCCCGAGGCAGGCCCAGGGCGGTAAACCGAACGCGGGCCTTAAGGTTGCCTTCATGCAGGTGCCTCCCTTCAGCCTTTCAGAACAGCTGGCGCAACTCGGGCCTGAGCTCGATGCGGCGGTTCTGCAGGTCCTACGCAGCGGCCAGTACATCGGCGGTGGCGTCATCGCCGCCTTTGAGAAAGCCTTCGCCGAGAGTGTGGGCACCCCCTTCGCAGTGGGCTGCAACAGCGGGACCGATGCGCTGATCCTGGCGCTGCGGGGCCTGGGGATCGGCCCCGGTGATGAAGTGATCACCTGCTCCTTCAGCTTCTTTGCCACTGCCGAAGCGATCAGCGCCGTGGGCGCCACCCCGGTGTTTGTCGATGTGGAAGAAAGCTCCTATCTGATCAACCTCGATCAGTTGGAAGCCGCGATCACCCCGGCCACCAAGGCCCTAATTCCGGTGCACCTGTTCGGGCGCCCGGTCGACATGGAGCGGGTCTGCTCCATCGCCAGCCGCCATGGCCTCAAGGTGGTGGAAGACTGCGCCCAGGCCAGCGGGGCCAGCTGGGCCGGCCGCCCCGTGGGCAGCTGGGGTGATGTGGGCTGCTTCAGCTTCTTCCCAACCAAAAACCTCGGCGGAGCCGGCGATGGCGGGGCCGTGACCTGCTGCGATGAGGCCCTCGCCCAGAGCATGCGTGAACTGGCCGTACACGGCATGCCCCGGCGCTACCTGCACACCGAGCTCGGCTACAACAGCCGGCTCGATTCCATGCAGGCGGCGGTGCTGAACGTCAAGCTGCCTCACCTCAGCAGCTGGGTGGAGAAGCGCTCGGCCATCGCGTCGCGCTACCGCAACGAACTCACCGCTGCTGACGCGATCGCGCTGCCTGAAGCCGGTCCAGAAGGGCACAGCTGGAACCAGTTCGTGGTGCGGGTGCCCGCCTGCAGCCCCAATCCCGCCTGCGGATCGAGCTGCACCCCCTCCAGCGACAGTGCGAGCTTTGGATTGCCCGAGGCCTGCTGCCGCGATTGGCTGAAGCAACAGCTCCAGGATGCCGGCGTCACCACGATCATTTACTACCCGATCCCGATCCATCGCCAACCCGCCTACGCCCACCTGGGCTACGGACCTGGCTCCCTGCCGATCACCGAGCGCCTCTGTTCCGAGGTGCTGAGCCTGCCGATCTTCCCCGAGCTCAGCGCCGAACAGCAGGGCCGTGTGATCGAGGTACTCCTGGAACTCACCGCCAAAAGCGGCTCCATTAGCCAGGCCCTCGCCGCCTGATCAAGCCTTCGGCAACGACGCGTAGAGCGCCTTGAAGCGGGCCTGCTGATGCTTGTGGCTGATGAGGGGCTCCGGGTAACCGCGGCGCTCCATCGGGGTGATCTCGCCACTGATGAGATCTTTGCTATTCACATGCCTCAATTCCGGTAGCCATTGGCGGATATACGTCGCCTCGGCATCGAACTTGCTGGCCTGAGTGGCGGGATTGAAAATCCGAAGAGGCTTGGGATCCATGCCGCTGCTGGCACTCCACTGCCAGCCTCCGTTGTTGGCGGCCAGATCCCCATCCACCAGGCGCTGCATGAACGCCTGCTCCCCCCAGCGCCAGTCGCAGATCAGATCCTTCACCAGGAAGGAGGCCACGATCATGCGGCAGCGGTTGTGCATCCAGCCGCTCTCGTTGAGCTGACGCATCGCCGCATCAATGATCGGCATCCCGGTGAGGCCATCACACCAGGCCTCGAAGTGCGCGCGGTTGTTGTCCCAGGGGAAGAGCTTCCACTGGGGCCGGTAGGGACCGTCGGCGAGCTCGGGGAAATGGAACAGGGCCTGTTGATAGAACTCGCGCCAGGCCAGCTCCTGCTCCCAGACCTGAATGGACTCACGGGCTTCATCACTTCGCGCCAGCTCCCGGGCCGCCTGGGCCGCCCACCAGGCCTGACGGGGGCTGAGGGTCCCGAACTTCAGGGCCGCACTCAGGCCAGAGGTGCCTGGTTCAGCGGGGAAGTTGCGCCCCGGTTCGTAGGCGAGCAGGACCGCACCGTCACAAAACCCCTGCAGCTGCTCCATCGCCGCGGCTTCGCCGGGGCGGCAAGGACACAGATCAGCTCCGGAGAACGACTTGCCCAGAGCCTCGGCCGTCGGCAGATCCCTGAGCACGGGCAGGGCCTCCGGCAGGTCCGTTCCGAGATCCAGCAATCCGCTGGGGTCAGGCCGCAGCTCCAGATCTCCATGGACCTGCTTTCGGGTCACCTGAGCGCGCCAATTGCGCTGGAAGGGTCCGTACACCCGATAGGGGTCGCCCCCACCGGTTTTCAAATCTTCGGGAGCCACCAACAGCTGGTCCCAACCCACCAACACCTTCCGGCCCGCCGCTTGCAGCGCCGCGGCCACGCGCCGGTCCCGCTCACGCCCGTAGGGCTCCACGTCGCGATTCCAGGCGACAACCCCCGCACCGATCGCGCCCGCCAGTTGGGGGAGCACCACGGCCGGGTCCCCCTGCAGCACCAGCAAACGGCTGCCGGCATCGCGCCAACGCTGCTGCAGCTCTTTGAGGCTCTCCAACAGAAACCACACCCGCGCCGGAGCCATGTCGGCGGCGCTGAGGATCGCGGGGTCGAGCACAAACACCCCGGTGACCGCAGGGGTGGCGGCAGCCGCCGCGGCCAAGCCGAGGTTGTCGGCCAAGCGCAGATCACGGCGATGCCAAAACAGCCAACGCTCTGTGGTCATCAGATGCCCAGCAGCTGCTTAGCGCGGAACCAGGCGGTGATGCTCTTGCCGTCGAGATACTCATCGCCGCTCGCAATCAGCCGATCGAGTTGATCCGGCGTCATCAGCACGACCTCCAGGTCTTCATCGTCATCACCAGGCGGTCGCTCGCTCAGTGCCGTGAGATCGCGGGCCAGAAACAGATGAATGACCTCATCGGAGTAGCCGGGGCAGGGGAGCATCGCCCCCAACGGATCCCAACGGCTGGCGCTGTAGCCCGCCTCTTCCTGCAGCTCCCGCTGCATGGTGGAGAGGGGCGTTTCACCCGGATCCAGGGTGCCCGCCGGGAACTCCAGCAGGCGGGTCGCCACCGCAAAGCGGTACTGGCGCAGGATCACCACCCGACCGTCCTCCAGGACTGGCACCGCCAGGGAGGCTCCCGGGTGCTTGATCACCCCAAAGCTGCCCTCCACACCCATCGGCAGCTGCATGCGGTTGATCTCAAAACGCAGCTTGCGGGCATCCAAGCTGGCGCTCGTTTCGATCAGGCGCGCAGGCTCGGGAGCGGGCAGTGGCGCCATGGCGGGGTCAGGGGGCGGTGGACCTCAGCATCGCGCATGCCTTTGGTGGGTCGACTTAGTCGACTAACCAAAGTCACGGCTCAACCGCACAATCCGGCCAGCCCTGCCGGGGCGGCACCCGCTGCGGGGCCGGCCCTGAATCCGCGGCCAGCAGCCTCTCCAAGCGGGTCTGAAAACGCTGATCCAACGCGGCCAGCGGCGCCAACACAAACACCCGCTCACTCCAGCGCGGATGCGGGAGCTGCAGCTCCGGGCTCTCCATCGTCAGATCGCCCCACCAGAGCAGATCGAGATCCAGGGTTCTGGGCCCCCAGCGCTCCTCTCGCACTCTCCCGAAGCCCTGCTCCAGCTCCTGCAGCTGCCCGAGCAGCTCCCGCGCCGCCCCCGCCGAAGGAACACAAGCCGGCTTCATCAACACCACCGCATTGATGTAGTCGGGCTGTCCAAGCGGGCCGCCCACCGGAGTGGTGCGAAACAGCGGTGACCACTGCAACCTGGCCCCAGGGAACAAGGCGTTCAACAGGGGCCGCAGGGCCACAAGCGTCTCGATCGGACCACCAACGGCACTGGGCAGGTTGGAACCCAGCCCAATCGCCAAGCCCTGATCAGCGAGACTGGCCCCCACGACGACATGCTTTGGCCCCTCCATGGTTGCAAGTGGTACTGCCGCCCGGGCTTTTCCCCTTGCCGCCATCACTGGCCACGGCACCCTGAAACTCGCCCTGCTGTTAGCGGCGGTGGATCCCGGCCTGGGGGGTGTGGTGATCGCCGGCGGACGCGGCACCGGCAAATCCGTGTTGGCGCGGGGCCTGCACGCCCTCCTGCCACCAATCGATGTGCTCGATGTGGGCGGACATGGCCTCAACATCGACCCGCAATCCCCGGAAGACTGGGACGAACCCACCCGCGCCCGGCTCACCGAGCTCGGCGCTGACCCCACCGGGCAAGACACAAGCGCCCTGCTGCCCACCAAGGTGATCCCGGCCCCCTTCGTGCAGGTGCCCCTGGGGATTACCGAGGACCGCCTGGTGGGCTCGGTGGATGTGACCGCCTCCCTGGCCAGTGGGGAAGCCATTTTTCAGCCCGGCCTGCTGGCCGAAGCGCACCGTGGGGTGCTGTACGTCGATGAGCTGAATCTGCTCGATGACAACATCACCAACCTCCTGCTGGCTGCAGTGGGCAGCGGTGAAAACCGCGTCGAGCGCGAAGGCCTCAGCCTCAGCCACCCCTGCCGCTGCCTGCTGATCGCCACCTACAACCCCGAGGAAGGTGCGATCCGCGATCACCTGCTCGATCGCTTCGCGATTGCCCTGTCCGCCAACCAGGTGTTGGAGCTGGATCAACGGGTGGAGATCACCCGCAGCGCCATCGGGCACGCCGAATCCAGTGAGGCCTTCCGGCAGCGCTGGCAGGAGGAAACCGACGCCCTCTCCACCCAGCTGCTGCTGGCGCGCCAATGGCTCCCGGATGTCCAGATCAGCCGCGAGCAGATCGCCTATCTGGTGAACGAAGCCCTGCGCGGCGGCGTTGAAGGCCACCGCAGCGAGCTCTACGCGGTGCGCGTCGCCCGCGCCCATGCAGCCCTCAGCGGCCGCGACCGCGTCGAAGCAGAGGACCTGCAGGTGGCCGTGCGCCTGGTGATCGCTCCGCGGGCGATGCAGCTGCCGCCCCAGGATCCAAACCAACCCATGGAACCCCCCCCGCCACCCCCGCCGCAGGGTGAGGAACCGCCCGAGGAACCTCAAGACAACGAGCAGGAACCGGACGAACCCGACGACGACAGCAACGACGACGAGGACACCCCAGAGGATCAGGCGCCGCCCTCGATCCCCGAGGAGTTCATGCTCGATCCGGAGGCGGTCGCGATTGATCCGGATCTCTTGCTGTTCAACGCCGGCAAGGCGAAGAGCGGCGGCAGTGGCAGCCGGGCCGTGGTGTTCAGCGACTCCCGAGGCCGCTACGTCAAGCCGATGCTGCCCCGAGGCCCGGTGAAGCGGATCGCCGTGGATGCCACCCTGCGGGCGGCCGCGCCGTATCAGAAAACCCGCCGCGAACGGGAGCCCCACCGCAAGGTGGTGGTGGAAGACGGGGACCTACGAGCCAAGCAGCTGCAGCGCAAGGCCGGTGCCCTGGTGATTTTCCTGGTGGATGCCAGCGGCTCAATGGCCCTCAACCGCATGCAGAGCGCCAAGGGTGCGGTGATTCGCCTACTCACCGAGGCCTACGAAAACCGCGATGAGGTGGCCCTGATCCCCTTCCGCGGCGAGGCCGCCGAAGTACTGCTGCCACCGACCCGCTCGATCACTGCCGCCCGCCGCCGCCTGGAATCGATGCCCTGCGGTGGTGGATCTCCACTCGCCCACGGCCTGTCTCAAGCTGCTCGCGTCGGGGCCAATGCCATGGCCACCGGTGAACTGGGCCAAGTGGTGGTTGTGGCGATCACGGACGGGCGAGGCAATGTTCCCCTAGGCCGCTCCCTCGGTCAGCCCCAACTGGAAGGCGAGGAACCGGTAGATCTCAAGGAGGAGGTGAAGCAGGTGGCCAGCAAGTACCGCTCCCTGGGCATCAAGCTCCTGGTGATCGACACCGAGCGCAAGTTCATCGGCAGTGGCATGGGCAAAGACCTCGCCGATGCCGCAGGGGGCAAATATGTGCAGCTCCCCAAGGCCAGCGATCAGGCGATTGCCGCTATTGCGATGGAGGCCATCAGCGGGGTTTGATCAGCGCTTGCGCTGCTCGGTTTTCTCGGGGTACACCTCATCAAAAAAGGCCCCCAGACCAATCGAGACGCTGCGCAACCCATTCATGAAGCGCTTATCGGAGGTGAGCTTTTCGATGTCACCACCCACCCGATCCAAGGTGGCAGTCAGCTCCTCCATGTTGGCAATCGTGCCCTTCAAACCAGAGATGGTCTTGGGGTTATCCAGGGCCTTGGTGAAGTTGAGGATATGCGTGGTGGAGCCGTTGAGGTTGTCGATCGTGGGCTGAACATTGCGAACGGTGGTTCGCAAATCACCGATCAACACCTGACCATCGACCATGAATTTGGAGGCCTCCTTGGCTGTCCCGTCGATGCTGGACACGGTGGCCGTCAACTTCGGAATCAGGTTTTCCTTCTCAGCCTGATTCAGGAGTTTCTGCATCGTGGCGGTCACCTGACTGAGGCTTGCGGAGCTTTCTCCGCGAATGACCGAGCCCTGGCACACGGTGATGGTTTTGTTGCAGTTAGCTGCCTTCGGTCCAGGCAGATCCTTGGGCAAGGGCCGAATCGGAGCCGAGAGGGCGACGACGGAATCACCACCCAGCAAGGATGCTGCTTCGACGCGCGCCTGAAGGGGCTGGGGCAACAGCAGATTCGGCTGATCAATGTCGATCTTCACCTCCACAGCGGTGGCGGTGGGGATCACCTCCTGCACGTGCCCCACCGAGACGCCGCGATAGGTCACCGCCGAGCGCGGCGCCAGCCCAGCTGCATCAGCGAAGTTCACCTGGAAGCGCCAGGTGCGGCCACTCATCGAGACCCCCTTGAGCCAAAGCCAGAACAAGCCTGACGCCGCCAAGGCCGCCAGCAGAGTGAACCCGACGATTGCTTCTCGCACACTGCGGCGCATGGGGTTCAGAGCTCCGCCGGCTGCATGGGTCCGCTGAGACTAGCGGTGCGGAACTGAAGCACATAGGGGTTCTCGCTGGTTTGGAACTCCTCCACGCTTCCCTGCCAGCGAAACAAGCCGTCGTAGAGCAAGACCACACGATCAGACGTGCGCAGGATTGTGCTCATCACATGGCTCACCACAACCGAGCAGCCACGGGCGAGGTTGGTGGTCTGGACAATCAGATCCTCGATGCGGGTGCAGGCGACCGGATCGAGACCCGCAGTGGGCTCATCAAAGAGCAACAGAGGCACCTGACCCGGCGGCTGACTGGGATCGTCGATCACGGCGCGGGCAAAACTGACCCGCTTCTGCATCCCTCCGCTGAGCTCGCCGGGGTACAGGTTTTCCGTGCCCGCCAAACCCACAGAATCCAGGGCCTTCGAGACCCGCTCGCGAATCTCCTTCTCGCTCAGCCGGCTGAAACGATCGAGAAGAAAGCCCACGTTTTCCCGAACGGTGAGAGAAGCCAAGAGGGCAGGGTTCTGGAACACCAGGCGCACATCCGGTGGATGACGCTGATCGAGGCGCAGATAGGTCTGCGGCACACCATGGATCCGCAGGCGACCGCTGCTTGGTAGCAACAAGCCCGCCAACAGGCGCAGGATCGTCGACTTGCCGGCACCGGATGGACCCACCACAGCCAAACGCTCTCCGGCGTTGAGCTGCAGATCCACATCCCGCAGCACGGTATTTCGCCCCCAGCGCACACTCACATCGTCCATCTGAACAACCGGGGTGGTTTTCAGCACGGACACGCCGGGTCGCTTCACGAATGGGGCCATCTTGGCCGTTTCTCCGTAATCTGAGCCGATGCCGTCTCGAGCCCACCGCAAAGGTCTTCGCTCGAGACCACGTCCCAGCTGGGTCGGCAAAGGGGACCTCCGCCAGAAGGATCTGGTGAGTCGCTCCAAGCGGGCCGCCCGCTGGCTCCAGCCCGGCCTGGTGGTGAAACGCTGGATGCTCACCTCGGGGGTGGGTCTGTTCCTGCTGTTGCTGGGGGCCGCAGTCTGGGCTGACCTGCAGCCGATCTACTGGTTGCTGCAGTTCATTCGTTGGTCTCTGCAGAGCATCACCCAGGTGCTGCCTCGGGAGATCACCGGGCCCCTGGTGTTGCTGATTGGCGGCGGGCTGATCTGGCTGGGACAGAGCCGCAGCTTCGGGGCGATTCAGCAGGCCCTCGCCCCCGATAAAGACACCCTGCTGGTGGATGCCCTGGCAGCCAAAAGCCGGCTCAACCGGGGGCCTTCAATCGTCGCGATCGGCGGCGGCACGGGCCTATCGACCCTGCTCAGCGGGCTCAAGCGCTACAGCAGCAACCTCACCGCGATTGTGACCGTCGCCGATGACGGGGGCAGCTCCGGGGTCCTGCGGCGGGAGCTGGGGGTGCAGCCCCCAGGAGACATCCGCAACTGCCTGGCGGCCCTGGCCACGGAAGAGCCACTGCTCACCCGCCTGTTCCAGTACCGCTTCCGCGCCGGCACGGGCCTTGAGGGTCACAGCTTCGGCAACCTGTTCATCTCAGCGCTCACCGCCATCACCGGCAGCCTCGAGGGGGCGATCAGCGCTAGCAGCCGGGTGCTCGCGGTGCAGGGCACGGTGGTCCCCGCCACAAATGCCGATGTGAAGCTCTGGGCCGAACTGGAGGATGGGCGCCGGATCGAAGGGGAATCCCAGATCGGCCATGCCCCCAGCCCGATCGTGCGGTTGGGCTGCACCCCAGAACGCCCCCCAGCACTGCCCAAAGCGCTCGAAGCGATTGCCAACGCCGACCTGATCGTGCTTGGACCCGGGAGTCTTTACACCTCACTGCTGCCCAATCTGCTGGTGCCGGAACTGGTGGAGGCGATCGGCCGCAGCAAGGCCCCCCGGCTCTACATCTGCAACCTGATGACCCAGCCCGGGGAAACCGATGGGCTCGATGTGGAGGGGCACCTGCGAGCGATTGAATCCCAGCTCGCCAGCCTGGGGATTCAGCAACGCCTGTTCAGCTCGGTGCTGGCCCAGGAGGATCTCGGCGACTCCAGCCTTGTGGAGTACTACCGCCAGCGCGGGGCCGAGCCTGTGCGCTGCGATTCCAGGCAGCTGCGCAGCGAGGGCTACGACGTCACCATCGCGCCCTTGCAGGGTGCAAGGCCCACCTCGACCCTTCGCCACGATCCCCGCAGTGTGGGCCTGGCAGTCATGCGCTTCTACAAAAAACAGCGCCGCGACAAGGAAAAGAGTCCGTAGGCGATCAGCCTAGGAGCTGCGGATGCTGCTTCACCCAGGCTGCAAAGCGCTCAAGCCCCAGCTCCAACGGGGTGTTGGGCCGAAAGCCCACCCAGGCCTCCAGCGCCGAGGTGTCGGCGGCGGTGGCGACCACATCGCCGGGTTGCATCGGTTGGAAGTCTTTGATGGCTTCAACGCCCAGGGCTTGCTCCATCAGCTCGATGAAGCGCAGCAGGGCTGTGGGCTGGGCGTTGCCGATGTTGAACAGCCGATGTGGCACCGCGGCGGTGGCCGGGTTGGGGTGGAGCGGATCGAAGCCCGGATCGGCCGTGGCGGGTTTGTCTAAGCAGCGGAGCACCCCCTCGACGATGTCCTCGATGTAGGTGAAGTCGCGCTGCATCTGGCCCTGGTTGAACACCTTGATCGGCTGGCCCGAGAGGATCGCCTTCGCGAACAGGATCGGGGCCATATCCGGCCGGCCCCAGGGTCCATAGACCGTGAAAAAACGCAGGCCGGTGGCCTGCAACCCGTAGAGATGGCTGTAGGTATGGGCCATCAACTCGTTGGCTTTTTTGGTGGCCGCATAGAGGCTCACCGGGTGGTTCACCGGGTGCTGCTCCGAGAACGGCATCTGCCGGTTACCGCCATACACCGAGCTGCTGGAGGCATAAACGAGGTGCTCCACGGCTTGATGGCGACATCCTTCGAGCACATTCCCAAAGCCGTCGAGGTTGCTCTGGATGTAGGCCGCAGGGTTCTCGATCGAGTAGCGCACCCCTGCCTGGGCCGCGAGATGCACCACGGCGCGGGGCTTGTGGGCGGCGAACAGCTCAGCGATCGCCGGGGCATTTTCGAGATCCAGCTGGGCAAACGACCACTCCCGCCCGGCCGCTGCGATGCGCTCCAGCCGGGCCCGCTTCAAGGCCGGGTCGTAATAGCTATTGAGGTTGTCGAGGCCGATCACCGGTTCACCCCGCTCCAGCAGGCGAAGGGTCACGGCAGCCCCAATGAAGCCGGCGGCTCCGGTCACCAACACAGGGCGCTTCAAGCGGGGCACCTCGCCAGCCACTCCGCCAGCACAACCCAGCGCCAGTAGGGCTGCCAGCGGCCTGGTTGCGCACGTAGATAGGCCCAACTTGCCAACACCGCACGGCGCGGCACGCCCCAGGGCTTGAGCAACGCAGCGATGCGCTGGGGCGCAAACCGGGGCGAAGAAAGCAACCAAGGCCCCAGGGGCAGGTTGAAGCCGGTTTTGGCACTGCTGGTCACCAGCTGCGGCAGGCGATGGGCAAAGGCGCGGCGCAACAGGGTTTTTGGGCCCTCCGCCAGGTGCCAAGCGCCCGGAATGGCCAAGCTGTAGCGAATCAAGGCCTGATCGAGATAGGGAACGCGCACCTCCAGGCCGGCATGCATGCTGACCGCATCGGTGTCCCGCAGCAGGGTGTCGCGCAGATATCCAATGAGCTCCAGCTCCGACAGGGCCGCCAGGCTGTCGGCGGCCGCGAGCGTCTGCAGACGCTCCGCCAGCAGACGCCGGCGCTGGGAGGATCCAAGACCGTGGAAGGGGATCTGGCGCAGGTCAAGGGCTGCTGCCAAGCCGCGCCGGGCGTAGGCCTGCTGCTCCTGCTTGATCAAGCGCAGCAGCTGCACGGGCAGCAACCCCCGGGGCCGCGGCCGCAGTGGAGCTTCAAGAGCCCGCTGCCACTGGCTGAACTGGGGATAGCCGGCAAACACCTCGTCAGCCCCCAGGCCGGAGAAGGCCACCTTCAAGCCCACCTGCCGCGCCGCCCGCGACACCAAAAAGGTGTTGAAGCCATCAATGCTGGGGGCATCGATGGCGCCGAGGAAGGCATCAAACAACCCATCGAAATCGGCGCTCGCGAAGCGAATCGCGTGGTGGTCGGTGCCGAGCAGATCCGCCGTGGCCTGGGCCCGGGCCGACTCGTCTTCAGCCCCCGGCAGATCGCGAAACCCAACCGAGAGGGTGGTGACCCGCTCCAATGAGGCGTCCTGCAGCAAGGCCGCGAGGATGCCTGAATCAAGGCCCCCACTAAGGAAACAGCCCACTGGCACATCCCCGATCGCCTGGGCCTCCACTGCAGCGCGCAGGCGCTTGGCAACACCCGCCACCGCGGCCTCGAAGCTGGCAGGCACCTCTACAGGAGCACTGGCCCCGGGCAGATCCTGCTGGCTGATCGTGCGCAAGCCACCTCTTGGCTGCCACTGGGCCACCTGCCCGGGAGGGAAGGCCTGCACCCCGCGCAGAGCAGAGGCAGGTGAGGCGTAGGCACCCCAGAGGCCGTAGGCGGCGATGGCCTGTTGATCGGGCTCGGTGGCAGCACCGCTGGCCTGCAGGGCGCTCAACTCGCTGGAGAACACCAAGGTGCCCGATCGTTCCTGCACGTAGAGCGGCTTGATCCCCAGGGGATCACGGGACAAGGTCAGGATCTGGCGGCCCTCATCCCAGAGGCCGCAGGCGTAGATGCCATCGAGGCGGGGCCACACCGCATCGCCCCAGCGCTGCCAGCCCCGAAGAATGACTTCCGTGTCGGAGTGGGAGCGGAACGTGCAACCGAGAGCTTCGAGCTCCAGGCGCAGCTTCGGGGCGTTGTAAATCTCTCCGTTGAACACCAACGCCAGCGTGGGATCCGCACTGAGCATCGGCTGATGGCCCAGGGGGGAGAGATCCTGAATCGCCAGACGGGTGTGGATCAGCTGGCAGGCGTCTGAGCGGTACGTGCCTGAATCATCCGGGCCACGAGAGATCAGGGCTTCGCGTGCTGCCTCCAGATCAAGAGATTGCGTGCCAACAACACCAAAGAGACCGCACATCCCAGGGCGATCTCAGTAGGCGTCCTGCATCTCGTAGAAGTCGGGCTGCACGTAGTCCTTGCGCAGGGGGAAGCCTTTCCAGTCTTCCGGCATCAGCAAACGCTTGGGCTGGGGATGGCCCTCAAAGGTGATGCCAAACATGTCGAAGGTTTCGCGCTCGGGCCAGTCGGATCCGCGGTAGAGCGGGTAGAGGCTCGGGATCGAGAGATCGCCATCGCGGGCGAGGAACACCTTCAGACGGACCTCCTCAGGTTTCACATCGGAAGGCAGGTGCTGGGAGGCGGTGGAGACCTCGGCCAGAGAACCCAGTTTCACCAGGTGATAGAAGCTCACCAGACGACCGCCGGGACCCTCGTCGTAGCCGCCCTGGCACTGGAGGTAGTCAAAACCCGAGGCCTTGAGGGCTGTCGCGATCAACGGTAGGAAGGGGGCTTCCACACCGATCACCTCAATGCCGAGGTGATCGGCGTCGAGCTGCTGGTGCTCAAAGCCCTGCTTGCTCAGCCATTCACTCACGGGGCCGGGCTGAGGAGCTGCGACGACGGCTGTGTCTTCTGGCATCGATCTCAGGCGGGATCAGCGGGAACAGAGGCTTTGGCACCGGTCGAGACCGGTAGGCCAGCAGCGGCAGCCAGGGCGGCTTTCTGGGTTTCAGCGCGGAGATAGCGACCATCCACGATCGGCTCCACCTGCTTCATTTGGTGGGACACGGTGAAGTAGCGGTGGGTGGGGAGCAGGTTGCCGCGCTCCGAGAGGGCTTCATTGCCAACCTTCTTGCGCAGCTTCACAACGGCATCAAAAATCGCCTCGGGCCGGGGCGGGCAACCGGGCAAATAGAGGTCAACCGGGATCAGCTTGTCGACGCCGCGCACGGCGGTGGTGGAGTCGGCGGAGAACATGCCACCGGTGATCGTGCAGGCACCCATGGCGATCACGTATTTCGGCTCGGGCATCTGCTCATAGAGACGCACCAATGCGGGAGCCATCTTCATCGTCACCGTGCCGGCCACGATCAAAAGATCCGCCTGGCGGGGGCTGGAGCGGGGCACCAGACCAAAGCGATCGAAGTCGAAGCGGGAGCCGATTAGGGCGGCGAACTCGATGAAGCAGCAGGCGGTTCCGTAGAGCAGCGGCCAGAGGCTGCTGAGGCGGGCCCAGTTATGCAGGTCATCAAGGGTGGTGAGGATCACGTTCTCGGAGAGATCCGAGGTCACGCTCGGGGCACCCACGGGGTTGCAGCTTGCTTCGCGCTGATCGCGCAGGGCCGTCAGGGAGAGGGTCTCAGACACGTTTGCCTTGGACATCGATCAGCTCCACTCGAGGGCGCCCTTGCGCCAGGCGTAGGCCAGGGCCACCACCAGGATGGCGATGAACACCAGGGCTTCGATGAAGGCCAGCAGGCCCAGGCGATGGAACGCCACTGCCCAGGGATACAGGAACACGGTCTCCACGTCGAAGATCACGAAGACCAGGGCAAACATGTAGTAGCGGATGTTGAACTGAATCCACGCCCCGCCAATGGGCTCCATGCCCGATTCGTAGGTGAGATCCCTTTCGCCAACGCGGGACTTCGGGGAAACGATCTTGTTGGTGACGAGCGCCAAAACGGGTACCGCTGCTGCGATCAGCAGGAAGCCGAGAAAGGCGTCGTAACCGGAGAGGACGAACACGGGCTGATGCGGCCCAACCTGCCGGGCAGTCTGACATCCACCTCCAGCGGCTGGGAGCCAGAGCTGAACGTGGCAAGGAGGCCAGTAAGGATGGGACTCGTGGCTGCGCCTACAGGGCAAACCATCCGTTCTTCAACTGGCACTTCTTAGAGTCAGCCCCAATCAATGGGTACATCCATGAGCGAGGAGACCCTCCCCGAAGAGCTCAATCCAGCCGCGGAGGAACCCACCGCTCCGATTGACGACCCAGACACGCACCGCTTCGAGTGCCGCAGCTGCGGATTTGTCTTTGACCCCGCCGAAGGGATCAAAAAGCTGGGAATCGAGCCGGGCACACCCTTCAGCGCCCTGGATCCAGTGAGCTTCCGCTGCCCGGTGTGCCGCAGCAAGACCCTGGCCTTCAAGGACATCGGCCCGCGGAACAAGCCCAGCGGCTTCGAAGAGAATCTCGGCTACGGCCTCGGGGTGAACACACTCACCCCCGGGCAGAAAAACGTGTTGATTTTCGGCGGATTCGCCCTGGCCATTGCCTTCTTCCTCTCCCTCTATTCCCTCCGCTGAGATCCAGACCATGAAACGCCTGCTCTCCTCTCTCAGTGCCCTGCTACTGGCGGTGGTACTCAGCGGCTGCGTCAGCAGTGGATTGCCCACGGCCCAAGCAAGCCCCTGGGAGCCTGTTGACATCCACACCAAATCCAATCCCCTGGATCTGGCCTTCACCAATGGCAGCCATGGCTTCCTGGTGGGCAGCAACCGCTTGATCCTCGAAACCAATGACTCCGGCGCCTCCTGGCAGGAGCGTGCCCTTGATCTGCCGGAAGAGGAAAACTTCCGCTTGATCAGCGTGGATTTCGCAGGCGATGAGGGCTGGATCGTGGGACAGCCCGGATTGCTGCTCCACAGCGAAGACGGCGGGCAGAACTGGAGTCGCCTCTTCCTCGACACGAAACTCCCAGGGGAGCCCTACATGGTCACGGCACTTGGCCGCAACAGCGCTGAGCTGGCCACGAACGTGGGGGCTGTGTACCGCACGAATGACGCCGGAGCCTCCTGGCAAGCCCAGGTGGAAGATGCCGCAGGAGCCGTGCGTGACCTGCGCCGCAGCCCCGAGGGCAGCTACATCAGCGTGAGCAGCCTGGGGAACTTCTTCGCCACCTGGAATCCAGGCGAGCCCCGTTGGACCCCGCATCAACGCGAAAGCAGCCAGCGACTGCAATCGATGGGATTCCAACCTGATGGCAACCTCTGGATGGTGGCCCGCGGCGCCCAACTCCGCTTCAACGACGACGCCTCCAACCCTGAAGAGTGGAGCAAGCCGGTGGTGCCGATCACCAATGGCTACGGCTACCTCGACATGGCCTGGGATCCCAGCGGGACCATCTGGGCTGGAGGCGGAAGCGGCACCCTGCTGGTGAGCAGCGATAACGGCAAAACCTGGCAACGCGACCCGGTGGGAGCCAAGCAACCAACCAACTTCAGCCACATCGCATTCTTCAGCGATGGCAAGGGGTTTGTGCTTGG